>CAYSEZ010000001.1:0-64536 GCA_964430375.1 uncultured Mycoplasma sp.
GTTGCTTCTTCTTTTTTTATTTTGAAAGTTCCAAGTTCATTTGTATTATTTACATGAGGTCCAGTACATATTTCAGTAGATACATCCCCAATAAAATATACTGTTACTACATCAGGGTATCTATCTATAAATTGATGTTCTGCTCCGATAGATACTGCTTCTTCTTTAGTCATTTCTTTTTTTGTTACTTCTAAACCTTCTTTTATCCAGTTATTTACTATTTCTTCTGTTTTTTCTAATTCTTCTTTAGTTAGTTTATGATCACATGAAAAGTCAAAACGCATTCTTTCACTAGTTATATTAGAACCCATTTGATGAGAAGTAGGACCTATTACAAGTTTTAAAGCAGCATTTAATAAGTGAGTTGCAGTATGATATTTAACTTCAGTTAAGTCATTTTTATCACTTAAACCACTTTTAAATTTTGCTTCTGCTCCTTTTCTAGATAGTTCTTGATGAGCTTTAAAGAATTTATCAAATCCTTCTTTATCTACTTTTATATTTTTTTCATTAGCAAGTTCTATAGTGAGTTCAATTGGAAAACCATATGTATCATATAAATGAAAAGCTGTTTCTCCATCTATATCGTTTCCACTTGCTATTTTCTTTTCAAATATTTTTAAACCTTTTTCTAAAGTTCTATTAAATTTAATTTTTTCATTTGTTAGGACTTCAAAAACTATATCTTTATTTACTTCTAGTTCATTATAATATTTTTTATATTTATCTATAATTAAACTAGCTATTTTTATATCAAAATCACTATTAATATCTATACCTAATTTTTTAGCATATCTAATAGTTCTTCTAATTAATCTTCTTAAGATATAACCTTGATCTGTATTACTAGGCTTAATCATTGCATAATCTGCACTTATAAATACAGATGTTCTAATATGATCTGCAATTATTCTCATTTCTTTTTCATTAGAAATATATGGTTTATTACTTATATTTTCTATAAGTTCTATTACATCTTTCCATATACTAGACATATAGTTGTCATTAACACCTTCAAGGATTGAAACAGTTCTTTCTACTCCCATACCTGTATCTACATTTTTATTTGGAAGTGGCGTAATTGTACCATCTTCATTATGTAAATATTCCATAAATACATCGTTCCATATTTCTACCCATCTATTATCATTTGCATCAAATTTATCTGGTACTTCATCATCACTTCTAAAGTAAAACATTTCAGTATCAGGTCCGCAAGGTCCAATCATTTCAAAATTAGGCCAAAAGTTATCTTCTGTTGTTTCTACTATTTTTTCTTCTTTTATACCTAAACTTTTCCATATTTCTTTAGATTCATTATCTTTAGGAATTGAATCATTTCCTTTAAATATTGTAACTGCTAGACGTTCTACTGGAATATTAAGAACTTCAGTTAAAAATTCAAAACTCCAAGTGATTGCTTCTTTTTTAAAATAATCACCAAGTGACCAGTTACCTAACATTTCAAAAAATGTATGATGAGTTGGATCTCCAACTTCTTCTAAGTCATTAGTTCTAATACATTTTTGATAATCACATAATCTAGTACCAGATGGATGTTTTTCTCCTTTTAAATAAGGAGTAAGTGGTTGCATACCTGCAGTATTAAATAATACTGTGTTATCATTTTCAGGTACTACTGGACTACTAGGTATTTGAGTGTGTCCTTTACTTTTAAAAAAGTTTATATATAAGTCTTTTAAATTCATACTTCTTCCTCTTTTTCTATTATTTCTATTATTTTATTTCTTAAATCATCAAGTGATCCATTATTTAAAACTTTATAATCATAGTTATCAAAGTTATCAAGTGCAATTTCAGTAAAGTGTTTTTGTTCTTTTTCTGATAACTCACTTTCAAAATCAGTTCTTTTTACATTTATAGAAACTACATCATCAAACTCTTTTTTAGGAGTTATAATTTCTATAGGTTCTCTTACATCAGATATTACAGCGATATCATAAAAGTAAGATAATACTTTAATATCTTCCATAATTCTATTTACATGAAACATAGGATCTATCTTTTTTCTAATTATTTCAGTTCCAAGTTCTTGAAGAAGGCTTCTAGGTTTAGTTTCTTCTTTTCCATCCCAACCAAAATATGTTTTAGCATAATACTTTATATAAGATCCATATCCTATTTCACATACTTTTTTACCTCTTTTTTCATATTCTTCTTTAATAAATTCACCAATTGTACTTTTACCATTACGTGCTTTACCGCTTATTAAATATATTTTCATTCTTCTACCTCTTTATTTTTTAATTTAACTAATAAGTCATATTTTTCATCAAAGTAATTAATTATAATTTTAATACCTGATATAACTGGAGTAGCAAGAATCATACCGATTACTCCGAATAAATAACCAAATATTAATAGTCCAATCATAATAGTTACTGGATGTAATTTCATAGTTTTTCCCATTATTAATGGTTGGAATACTATTGAATCAAGTTGTTGTACTACAAAGCATATAACTGCGGTTATAATTCCTACTAGAGGACTTACTGTAAATCCTACGATTGCTGCGATTCCTCCGCCTAACCATGGACCAATATATGGAATAATATTAGTAATACCACATATTAAACCAAATAACATTGGAGATGGAAGTCCTACTATTCTAAAGGCTATTGTAGATATAATAAATATAATTAATGATATTAAGAGTGTACCTGTAACAAAATCTTTAAATGTACCATCAAGTCTAGATGTTAATTCATATATTTCATTATGATACTTTTTAGGTACAAAGTCTAATATATGTTTTATACCATTAAAATCAATAAGTAAGTAAAAACCAATAATTAGTCCTAGTAAAAATGTTCCTATACTAGATACTAAACCAGTCATAAAATCAATTAAAAATGTAGGTAAACTAGTAGTTAAACTTAAACTAATATTTTCTATTACACTATAAATATTTTTTTCAATAGAACTTAAATCAATACCACTACTAGTGAATTTATCAAATGTATTATGTATAAAATCAGATATTTCTAAAAATAAACTAGGTAATAAACTAATAAAATCATTAGTTTGTTTATATAACATAGGTGCTACTATTCTAAAGAATAAATAAAGTGCCACTATAAATATAAAGAATACAAATATAGATCCTATTACTCTTTTAATACCTTTCTTTTCTAATCTTTTTACTGGACTATTTAAAAGCCATGCTACTACTATACCTATAAATAATGGAGATATAACTTTTAATATATTTAGTAATATATCAAATACTTTTAAAGTTTTACATAAATATAAACCAATTAATATAATAGCAAGTATCATAGTAATAAATAATACTTTAAGTATTTTATTACTTAATGATATACAATCATTTAATTTTTCATAATCAATTTCTTTTTTCTTTTTCATAAATTCACCACCATAAATAAATTATAACATTTTTTATAATAATTAACTATATTTTTAAATAAATTATCTATATTTAGTATGTATATTTAAATAATATTTATTATATTTTTAAAACATATCAATTAACTCATCTAATTTATCAATAACTAAAAAACCTTTACTATTTCTTTTTTTAGAAAATCTAACAGGTATTCCGCCTTCTTTTTCCCATTCTCTTAAGTTTAAAGAATAATCATCTACTAAAATAGAATCTTTAGTATGGACCATTTTAGTTTTAGATATTTGTTTAGGAACGGGTATTATAGTTATATCATTAAGATGTTTTCTAATATATTTTACTTTTGCTACTGCTTCTTCTAAGGATGTTATATGAGTTAATATATTAATATTAAATTTATCACTATCAATTATTTTTTTTATGCAATTAATGCTATCATTTATAATTAAATCATCGTTAATTAATAAATGCCAATTATAATTTTTAAAAAATTCTCTTTTGGATTCTTCAGTTGATAAATCTATACCTTTATTTTTTAAATTTTCAATCTCTTTATATAATACATCTATAGTATCAAGTACTACTCCATCAAAATCAATATATAAATTTTTTCTTTCCATTTTATCACCTTCTTAAGATAAGTATATGTCAAAAAAAAGAAAAAGACAATCTTTTTCTTATTTACAAGTATTTACAGTAACTTTATTTTCTCTAGTTTTACCTGTTTTTGTCCATCCAGTTAAACTAGTTTTACTAGACCATGTATATTCAATGCTATTAACTGTTTTATATGAAACAGAAGGGTTTTTAGTTACTGTTTTAGTTACATCTTTATAACAAGTTGATCCTATTCTGTCATAACCAGAATCACATTTGTATCCAGATATAACTTTTTTAGTAGTTTTACATACACCATCTACTGGATTTGTACCATCTTTACATATTAAATATTTTTCTTCGTGTGATTCAGTTAATTTAGTTCTTGTTTTAGTATGATATAAATACTTATAACTAATTTCAAAAGTTGCTTCAGTTTCATATCCAATAAATGTTTTCTTTTTACCATATACATTAATAGTTTGTTCAGTTACGTTACATACTGCTTTTAACTGACTTTCAGATCTAGACTCTTCTTTTATTGTCCTAGTATAAACATCAACTAAATAATATGGTTTTAAAGTACAAGTTGAACTACAAGATTCAAAATCCATACCTTTTACTACATACATAGTATCATAAGTATTATCAGGTACGTAACTCATCTTTTTATTAGATGTTTTTAATACCCAATTTGATGCTTGATAAGTAGTTCCTCCATCAGTTCTAAAATAACTATAATCAGAACATAAATATTGTTTATAAGTACCTACTAAATTATCATATGTTTCTTGATAAATAGGTTTAGAAGTATCTTGTTTAGTTGTTTTTTTAGTTATCTTTTTAGCACCATTTTTTTCATTCCAAACTAATTCACTTTTACCCCAAGTAATATTGTTATTATCTGGATCATATTCTTTATTTTCACTCCAAGAAGACCAATCACTATAAGTTGCTTCTACTGTTTTTGTCTTTTCAATTGGAGATTCTGTAACTACTTTTTCAGAATAAACTGGAGTAGCTTCTTTTTTTATTGTTTCTGTTACTTGTTTTTCACACTTATTAGTTTTACTATTTAATGTATAACCTTTATCACATTTGTAACTATCTACAACTTTGTTTTTTATATCTCTTTGATATTGATATTCTTTAACTAATTTTGTAGAAGTACAACTTGAATCAGAGCAAACATTACATTTATCAGTACAACCTAAATGTTCTATAATAAAGCTTTCTTCTTTTGAACATACTAAGTTAACTTTTAATTCATATTCAGTTTCTGTTTTAGTAATTTCTACATATGAATTATTTAAATCACATTCTTTACCATATCTATCTATAAAAGGTAAAACTAAATTCATGTCTTGCATTTCTTTTAATGTAAGTTTTACTTTATCTCCGACATTTTTTGGTAATCTTTCATTTGTAAAATATGTCTCTGCTGCATCTTTCATAGAATTAATGTTATTTCTAAATACATCTTGATATAAAGGATTTAAAGATTGTTTAGTAGGAAATAACCAGACTAATACAAATATTGCTCCAATTATGATTAAAAATTTAATTAATACTTTTACTACTACCCAAATTGGTCCTTTCTTTTCCATTTATATTACCCCCTTACTCTAACTAGTTCTGTTTCTAGTTCTTCTTCATCAATATACTCTTCTGTTATTGTTTCTTCATATATATATGTTGGTTCTTCTTTTACAATTGGTTCTGCTGTTACAACAGGTTCTATAGTAGGAGTCGGTTTTATTTCTTCAATATATTCTTCTTCTACTACATCACTTGAAGTATTAGAATCCATATTTGTTCTATAATTATATTCTTTAATTGCATCATTATATGCATTGTTAATAATGTTAGTTGCACCATCATCTACACCTTTATTAAATGATGAAGAATATGAATTGCTATAAGAATTTTTAATACTATTTATAATATCACTATAATTACTTATACTTGGTTTGTATCCATTTAATGCTACAAAATCATATACTTTATCATATAAAGAACTATTTGAGATAGCACTTAATCCTTTTCCATAAACTTCTTCTTTTTTATTAAGATCTTCATATGTATTATTAAATTCTTCTTTTGCATCATCTTCTGCTTTTTTAACTGTTTCTTCTCCAAATTCCTTAATAGCATCTTCTTTTGTTATAGAAGAACTATTACTATGATTACTTGAAGTAATAGTAGAATTTAAATTATTATTTAAAGTATAATCTTGACCGTATAATTCTTCTAAAATTTTAATATATCTAGCTTCAAAATTAATATCTAAATTTTCATTTTTAATATTTAATTTATCTAATATAGATGGTAATTTTTCTAATAATTCTTTATTTCTATAATTATCATCTAAAATAGAAGTAGAATCTATAACATATTTTTTTAATTTATCACAAGTTATTGTTTCATTAATTTCTACTAAAGTATCTAATAAATCTTCATCTACAACTTTAGTAGCGTGTAATATAGGTACAATACCAGTTCCTATAAGAGATGCTGCTCCCATATTTGTAGTTTTAGGATCAGAAAGTGATGGATTTAAGAAAATGTTATTTAAAGAAGTTACTATTTTTTCTTTACTTTCTGAATCTTTATTAGAATTATATTCTAATACTAAATCTTCAAAATCTTTAAATAATTCTTTATCACTATTATCTACTAATAACTTATCTAATCCAGATGTTTCTTTAGTATATAAATAATAATAATTTATTATTCTGCAAGCTTCAGTAAATTTATCATCTAAATTAGCAAAAGTAAAATAACTACTATCTGCTCCAAAAATATATGCCATATCTTCAGGAGTTATCCTATCAGCATTAAATCTAGCAAATAAAGCTATACATTGTTCTGCAGTTAAATAAAGTCTAGCATCTTCATCAGCTTCTATTGCATATGATTCTGAAGCTATATTGTTAAAATAAGTTTGAAAATCGTAAATCATCCTCCAAGAATCTTTTTGTAATCCCTCATCTAGCTTATTTAATGCATTTAATATCTCTTTATCATCTTCTATTTCTATAATAGCAAGTTGATCTTTAGTGCTACTATTTTCATCTTTATTGCAGGCAGTTAAACCTAAAGTAATACCCCCTAAAACTATAACTGTACCAGCTGCACTATAAAGTCTAGCTTTTAGATTATTTTTATTACAATTTTTTAAAGAGTTACATACTTCAATAACCTTTTTCTTTCCTTTAATCACTTTAAAACTATTATTGTCTCTAGATTCTTTCCAAATATTAATAAAATCTGGATGTTCTTTAGAAATACTTTTAATAATATCATTTGAATTAGAATCATTTACTAAATATGTTTTACCTCTAAATCTAATTCCAATTATTTTTTTATCTTCGTGAATTAAACTAATTATATCTTTTTTATCCATAACCAAGACTCCCCTTTCTTTTTTTAGGATGGCTATATTATAACATATATATCGGATATTGTCAAATTATTAACTAAAAATTTTATAATTATATATATAAAAAGATTAACTAATATAATTAATCTTTCACATTTAAATTTATTTCATATAAAATACTTCTAATTTATTATCATTATGTAACATTTTTACAGTTACTTCTTCTGGATAACCCAAATCTTTTTTATAACTTACTTTAACCTTTACAATATAAGCATTATCATCTTCTATTTCATTATAATTATAATTATTAGTTCTTACGCTGTCTACTTCAACTGTTTCCACCTCTGGTAGTTCTTGCTTTCTATCACCATACACATTGTGTTCTACATACTTATAAACAGTTTCGGTTGCCTCATAAACAAAGTTTTTTCTATAGTCGCTTAATATAAATTCAGTTCCTCCGACATCATTTTTAGATACTTTGTTATCTAAATTATAAAAGTCAAATACTAACATCATAGCAACTAATTTAGCATATTCTTCTTCGTTTACTTCTTCTTCATTTAATACTTTAATAAGTTCATTAAATAATTCTTTATATTCTTTTGGTGCATCATCTTCTAGAGTATAACCATAATCTTTTATTTCTTCTACTACTTTAGAAGTTGTTGTAGTATTACTATTATTAAATCTTTTATAAACAAAATAACCTCCGATAAGTAATAGAATTACTAATATTATAATAACTACAATCTTAAAAGTCTTTTTTACTTTCTTTTTTACTCTCATTTTTCCACCTCATATTTTTCATTAGATAATTTTTTACCAAAATAATTATATATAATTACATTATTAGAAATATTTAGTTTTTGTTCTGCGACTAATTTATTATTTTCTATATATGATTCTGTTAATGGAGTATCTGTTAGTACTTTATATTCATTTTTTGAATCATTATAGTAAACATAATTAGTTAGGAAATTACCGTTAGGGAATACTACTATGTTATCATTTTGTTTATTAAATATATCAGATCCTACTGCATAATTTGTTTCTATTCCTAACATATTACCAAGTGTAGGAAGAACGTCATACATTCCCATTGCAGTACTAACAGTAGTATTTACTTTACTATCTTTACTCCATATAATAAATGGTACACTTCTATTTAATTCATTTTCATAGTAATCATAATCTATATAATTATCATCTAATTTAGTTTTAATTATATCACTACTTTCATCATAATTAAAGTATTCTTCCCATAAATTAGAATTAATTCTTGCATCATGATCTCCATATATAACAATAATTGTATTATCTAGTAATCCATTTTTATCTAATTCATCAATTAAAAGTCCTATTTGACTATCTGCATAATTTACTGATACAAAGTAATCTCCTAGTTTTGTGTCTTTTAAAAATTCATAACCACTTTCTCCATATAAATCTTCAAAAGATGTAAAGTGTTCATCATAACTAAATGGTGTATGGTTACTTAATGTAATCATTGTACCATAGAATTTATCATAAGTATTTGCTATTTCTTTTATGTACTCTACTGACTGAAGCATAAATGATTTATCAGAAAGTCCAAAACCAATTGTTTCATCTATATCATAAGAAGCTTTTTCATAAAAATAATCATAACCTAAACTATTATACATTAAATTCCTATTCCAAAAATCTCCATTATTGGCGTGCATAGAAAATGTATAATATCCTTTTTCTTTTAAAAGTGAATACATAGTTATGTAACTACTATTATAATAGTTATTAAATACTGTACCTATTTTAACAGGAAGTAGTGATGTTGCATAAGTAAATTCTGTATCACTACTAGTACCAAAACTTACTTGTGAATAAAAGTTATCAAAATATATTCCTTCTTTTGCTAGTTTGTTTAAGTTTGGAGATATTTCTACTCCATTAATTTTTCTATTAATTACTACATTTTGCATACTTTCTGCGTGTATTGCAATAACGTTTTTACCTTCAAAAATATTACTCATTTCATTTTTGTTTTCTTTATCTTTGTTATCATAATATTCATTTATTTCTTTATATGCTTTATCTGTACCAAATAAAGTAACTGTTTTAGATTCAATACTTTTTACTACATCATTTACTTGATATAAATAAACACCAAACCTAGTAACAGAATATTCTCTATTCCATTGTGTATAAAATCTACTGTAGTCTACTCCTTTTAAAGTACATATAAATATAATAAATAGTATTAATACATAGTAATATATTGTTTTATATATAGTTTTCTTTTTATAAGATTTATTATTACTTTTATGTTTTTTATTCATAAAATATAGAAATATAGGAAACCATATAAATATAAAATACTTAATATTAAGTAAATTACCTAGTACATTAGCATCTCCTGTTTCATGGTTAGTAATTATAAATGATATAAATGTAATTGATATAAAACTACTGTAATAACTATAATAAACTATATTAGATATACATATAATTACAGAAAGTATTGACATAATATATAAGTAAATAATACCTTTTTCTTTTTTAAATGAAAAGTAAAATGAAGCAAATATTATAGATATAAATAAATCTGCTAGAAAAGGAGTAATTGCATAGAAATTACCTACTGTAAAAGTTCTAAGTAATATACCATTAATAAGTGATCCTAGTATGTAATAAAATACTATTTTGTTTTCTTTATATATAGTTTTTAATTTAGAAAAGTTATCTAAAAATTTAGTTTTTGTATTTTTATATAATTTTTTTATTTTTTGTTTCATAAATACTCCTTAATCATTTTGATATTTATTTATATTAATAGCCATACCTAGTACAAATAAATATGATAGAAAATATATCCAAGTAAGTAATATTAATATATTAGCAAAGTTACCATATAATACATCATATTTAGCAATATTTGTAATATAAAAAGCAAAAAGTTCTGTTACTATTATCCAACTAAAAGTAGTAAAAAGTGCTCCAAGAGTGGTATTACTACTTTTTATTTTTTTATTTGGAGATATTGTATATAATAGTTTTATATTAATAAATATATAAATAAATGAAAGTGCCCATTTAATTAATTTATATAAGAAATTAGATATATAAACTTTTCCAAATATATATTTTACTAATAAGTCTCCAAAGACTGGGATTGCTATCATAAATATCATAAGTAATATGATAATAAATATCATTACTACTGATTTAACTCTAGAGCTTATAAAATTAGGTTGTTCTATGTTATATAAAGCATTTGATGCATATATTATTGCAACTGGTCCATTTAAAGCAAGCATAATATAAAATACTATTAATATTCCAAGAGCACTATAATCTATGTTAATTAATTCTCTAATTATATCTCCGAAAACTACTGGTAAATTGTTTTCTATAATACTTAATAAATCAAAGTTTTTTATTACTAAACCCGCTACAAAGGAAAGTAATAGAAGTATTGGGACAAATGACATAAGTAAATTAAATGCAATTTGTCCCGGTAATATTTTAAGTTCTGGTTTATTTAGTATTAAAAGTAATTTATTAAATGTTTTTTTTATTTTTTTCATTATTTGTAATTTAACTCTTTATTAGTTTTCATTTCTATTGTAGCATCATTTATAGCGTCTTCTATGGTATTCATTTCATCTTCTATAGTGCTATAACCTATCGCAGCACCAAAGTTATAAGGTAGTTTTTCTAATTCTTTTTCAAGTTTTGAAATATAAGCATTTATTTGTGTTTTTGTATAACCTATTAAATAGATTAAAAATTCATTACCATCTGTTCTAATTATTTCACTTCTTTCTAGTTGAGTATTAATTAGTATTGCCGCAGCTTTTTTAATTAGTAAATCTCCTTCATTATAACCATAGTTATCATTAATATATTTTAAGTTATTTAAGTCAATTACTATTATTGATTTAGGATATATTTTAGAGTCATCCCATTTATTAATATTAGCATTTAAGTAATTTCTATTTTTTAAAGATGTTAACATATCATTATATTTTAAAATATTTTCTTTTTTTACTAGTTTTATACTTTTTTTACTCTTTGATAATAATACTATTATAAATAATAAGAATATAGGTATTAATATTATACAAAGTATTATTACATAAATAGATTTAAAATTACTTTCATTATTTATTGTAGAGTAATAATTGTTAATACTTCTGTTTTTAATATCATAATAGTCAGTATTATTTAATACAAAGTTAATAAGTTTATATAATACATTATTACTATTTTGAACATAGTAATATGAACTATTATTATAATTATCCATAAATAATAAATTATATGATGATAAGTTGTTTTTATTTGCTATATAATCATATTCATCAAGTACTAAAATATTATCATTATCAAGTTTTATATTTAGGTTATCAACTTGTTTTATTAAAGCATTATAATTATCATTTAAATAATTATATAAATTAGTATTTTGATATAAAATTATATCTCTATTAACTAAACCTGTTTTATCAGTAATTATTTGATTACTTTTAGATAATGCAACTAGTTTAGAATCAAATGCAGAAACTGTTTTATAACCACTTTCATTAGTATAATCAAAGTTAATAAATGCAATATCCACTACTCCTTGTTTAATTGCATTAACAAGTTTATCAGTGGTATCATAACTAATAAAATCAAATTCCATATTAGCCATATTACTAATAACATTTATATATTCTCCTGCTAAACCATATAATTTGCCATTTTCTAATATGTTATATGAACCATTGTTAACAAAACCATAAGTAAATGTACGACTAGATAAATTAGATTTATCTACATCTGTAATTAGTTTGTTACTAATATATAAATTCATTAAATTTTTTTCATATGAAGATTCATAATTTATATTTTTCCAATCTTCTAAATATTTAATTAGTATATCATTTAATTTATCAGTTTTACCTAATCTTAATACTATTTTATTAGATAAATTATTAAAGTCATATTTTATATATAAACTATTTTCTAACACTTCATCAAACATTACATATCTAGGTCCTATAATATAGTTTACTTCACCATTATTTAATGCATTAATAAGTTCTTCTACTGTATCATAAGATTTAACTTCAGTACTAGAGTTATAATCAGTAAATTTTATATCTTTATCATTATCAAGAATACCCACTACTGGGGCATTTAGTTCTTCAAAACCTACGATAAATCCTTCGTTTTTGCCTACTAAAACATAAGAATCTTCCATAATTAGTAAATCTTTATCAGTTAATTTATCTGTATTTTTTAATATTAAAATGGATAAATCAGTGGTCTCATTACTAATTGGATATTCATAAGATTTTTTATTAAATGTAAGACCAGTTGTTTCAACTCTTTCTAAAAAATCAAATAATACTCCACTACCGTTTTCTCCAATAAAACTTAGATTATTAGGAACATTAATATCTATTAATGTAGTTTTGTTATTTTCTATCCATTGTTTTTCTAGTAATGTAAGTTTGCTTTCCTCATCTTCTGCATTAAGTAAGAAAAATAAACTTAATAAAAGTGCTAAAACCACTAATATAATAGTAACTATTTTCCATATTTTAAAGTTTTTTTTATTATTGTTTTTTCTATCTTTTTTCATATTCCACCTTAAAATGTAAATTCTTCCTTATTCTTATTTTTATAACCTATAATACTAAAACTTTCATCTTCACTAGTTAAGAAAAGTTCTATATCATAATAACTTAATTGCTCTTCAGTAAAATATTCCGCTATAGTAGAAGTGATCTTTTTAGCATCTTTTTCACTAACTCCTTCTTTTATAGTTAAAATAACATTAACTATTCTACCATTAGTATAACTATTAGACTTAATAACAAAGCTTTCATTTACTATCTCTTCATCTAGTTCTTTTAATTGTTTTTCAGTTACTTTTACATCTTCTATACCGTCTAATCTATTTCCATATACAGGTGTTCCACTATTGGGAATAAGAACTTTATATACACCATAGCCTAAAAATATAAGTAATATAAAAATAATAATAGCTAATGTAGTATACTTATTCTTTTTAAAATCTTTTAATAATTTATTCATTTAATCAACTCCTTATTATTATCTATAATTAAAATTATTATAGCATATAATATAAAAAATTTAAAGTGTTCTAAACTTAGTATATTAAAATAATATGGCGTCCCCGATTGGAATCGAACCAACGACCTATTGCTTAGGAGGCAATCGCTCTATCCTACTGAGCTACGAGGACCCAATAATATTGTATCAAAATTCTGATAAAATGTCATTAGTTTACAAAAAATAATAAAAAAAATACATCGACTCTTTTTATTCGTGTATTTTTTTAATATATAAGTTTATATCACTAAATCCAACATTTGAAGTATTTAAATCACCAGATATATAACTTTTAATCTCTATAATTGTAGGTTCTTCAAATCTAAATAAAATACTTCGAGAAAAATATAACTTAGGTACATTACCTGCATCAAGTACAAAAGATAAACCCTTTATTTCAGCATTATCTATAGTTTGAACCGATATACTTCCTCCGTGATCACTATCAATATTTTCAATTAAACCCGATAAAGAGATTTCATAAAGTCCTTTTTCTAGTTCTACATTGTTATCATAAATACTAAAATAATTAGATGGATTAGGTACAAGCCAAGGAGTATCAAATGTTAATTTTGAAGAAGTGTTTTCATCTTTAAAAGTAGTAAAAAATATACCCTCATTTGAAGATGGAATTAAAGGACCCGGATCTCCCTTTTCTCCTTTTTTTAAAGTAAAATTACCTATACCTAATTTTATTAATTTTTTTCTTAATTCATTTAACTCACAAAATTCATCATTATACATAAATTGCCTCCGTTATATTATATGAAAAAAATAATATATTGTCAGTATATTATTTAATTTTTTTATAAGTGTCTATATTTAAAAAACTAGAACTATAGTTATCTATATAACTATCTCCTGCTAGATCTATTGTTTCTTTTTTAGAACTATATTTACTTGAATTAATTAATACAATAGGTAAATCATATTTTTTACTAAATTCTAAATCACCGATCTTTATTTCATCAAAACATACAATATAACTAGGGAATAATATATTATTATCATCGTAATCTTTATTTTTAATTAATATTTCATTATAACCTTTAGTTCTTTTTACTAATTCTTCACTTGTAAACAATCTTTGAACTCTATTGCTACTATTTAATCCTTCAGAAAATGAATCAGATTCATATAAATGAACAATATTATCTATATCAGGATCAAATCCTAATATAATATTTTCTTCTTTATTTCTAAAAGTAGTAAGATTATCATTACTTATCAAAGTAAAACTTAGTGTTTTTTGTTTTGGATTCCAATCTCTATCAATAGGTTTATTTCTCTTAAAAAGTGTATGATTAATCAAAGCATAAAATTTTTCTCCTTCTAATTCATATACTCTACTTTCATATTTATTGCTTTGTTTAAGTTTGTTAAAGTCTATTAAATTACTTTTAATTTGGTTATATGAATGATTTCTAATGCGTCTAAAATCATCATAGAATATAGAGGTGTAATCTTTACCATTATTTAAACTATTAAATAATTCAATTCTTTCTTCATTAGATAAATTATAATAATTAATTAATTTATTATATATATTTAAATTCTCTTTATCTATTAGATTTTCCTCTACAAGAGATAAATAATTAAGTATGGAATAAACATTTTTTAAAAAGTTATAAGTAATATCATTAAAATACATATCAATAGTTATTTCTAAACTTTCTTTAATTGATAGTTGTTGTAAATACTTTAAAATATCATCTTTATTTTTAAATTTATCTATTTCTTTTAAATAAAAGCTATTTTCTTTTATTATATCTGTATAATCCAAATTATTTATTATTTTATTGTATAGTGTATTATAATTAGGTAATAAACCATTATTTATATTATTAAATATATTTATATATTTTTTCTTTCTAAGAGATTCTACTTCATTTTTAAAATAAATATTAGAGATATTTTCTATATAGTTTCTATATTTATTAACATCATTAATTTCTAAATATTTTGAGATTAATTTATTATTATATAAATGATTAGGTATTTTTATATCTTTTTTAATATAATATTCATTTATAATATCAATATCAGTATTTAAAAACATATTTGAAAAATAAGGTTCATTTAGAAGCATTTCTATTACTTTAGAATCTAATAAGTATAAAAAGTTTGTTTTTATATTTTGATTAATTAATGTATTTAGATTATCTCTATTAGATAGTAATTCGTATTGAATATTAGAATTTAAATTAGATAAACAAGTTACATAGTTATTATTTTTAACTATTAATGATAATAATGCATTAGCAAAGTTAATATCTAAGCATTCAAAATTATCAAAGTTTTCTACTACATATGAAAGTATTTTATCTTTTGTTAAAAACTTAGAACAACATTTGTTTTCAAGCATTACATCTATTATAAGGTATGTTCTTTCATTGTTATTAATAATTAGATCTATTAAATCATTATCTAATAAGTAATCTACATCATCATAAGTTAATGATTTAATTATGGATGTAAATGTATTAAAGTTTCCTTCTTTTAATAATTGTTTTCTTATTTTTTTATCTTTTAGTAATTTTTGTTTTGTTTTAATATCACTATTTATTATATTATTATATAAATCTTTTTTTTGAAACATATTTCCTCCTTAAATATATATAATTTCCTCTACTTGTTTTTGATATTTATCTATAGGGATACTATCTATTAAGCATTGTTTATAACATAAACCAATAGAATATACTTTATTTTTAGTAAAGAATTTATCATAATAACCTTTACCATATCCTATTCTATATTTATCTTTAGAAAAACATATACCAGGAGTTATACAAATACATTCTTTAAAATTAGTTATTTTTTTATTAGTAGTAGGTTCTAAAATATTATATTTACCTATTTTTAAATCAGAGAGGCTTTCTATTATATAAAAATTAATTATATTATTTTCTACTTTAGGAGTAGCAATTATTTTTTTATTTAAAAAATATTTAATAAGTAATATAGTATCTATTTCTTCTTTGGTACTTACATAAGTAAGTATTATTTTACTTTTTATTACTTTTTTATTAGTAATTAGTTTTAGAAAGATAATAAAATCTTTTAGTTTTTTTAAAGTTATATTTTTTCTAATATTTCTATATTTATTTCTTAATTCTTGTTTCATAGTTCTCCTAGAAAAAAAAGGCTAGTGCCTTTAAAAGTTTTTATGCATAAAAGTTGGTATTTCTATTTCTGATGGTTCAAAACTAGTACCAGAACTAGAATCTTCATCATCAAATTCATCTATATTTGGTGAAATTCTTTTACCCATAGTGTTATTTACTTCTTTATATAAAGGTTTGTTGCTTTTTTTATCAAAACCAGTAGCAATTACTGTAACTATTACTTCATCATTTAAGTTTTCGTTAATTACAGAACCAAAAATAGTATTAATATCAGTATTTGCTGCGGCACGTACTACTTCAGCAGCTTGTTCTGCTTCATATAATGTTAAGTTAGCTCCTCCAGTGATATTAATAATTGCATCTGTTGCACCATGAATTGAAGTTTCAAGTAGTGGCGATGATACTGCTTGTTTGGCAGCTTCAATTGCTCTATCTTCACCCATACCAATACCAATACCAATAATTGCATTACCTGATTTTTCCATAACTGCACGGATATCTGCAAAGTCTAGGTTAACAAGTCCTACTACAGCGATTAGATCTGAAATAGATTGTACACCACGAAGTAATACATTATCTACTTCTTTAAATGCATCAAGCATTGGTGTAGATTTATCTATTATTTCTCTTAATCTATCGTTAGGTATAACTATTAAAGTATCTACATGTTTTTTTAATTCTTCAATACCTGCGATTGCATTATCCATTCTTCTTTTTCCTTCAAAAGAGAAAGGACGAGTAACAATTCCTACAGTTAAAGCTCCTTGTGCCTCGGCAATTTCAGCGATTACAGGTGCTGCGCCAGTTCCAGTTCCTCCACCCATACCACAAGTAATAAATACCATATCTGCTCCTTTAAGCGCTTCTTCTATTTCTTTTTTTGCTTTTATTGCGGTTTCTTTTCCTATTTCAGGCTTTGCTCCTGCGCCAAGTCCTGTTCCAAGTTGGATTTTCTTTTCAGCCTTTGAAGCATTTAAAACTTGAGAGTCGGTATTTACTACAATAAATTCTACTCCTCTTACTCCGGCTTCTATCATACGGTTAACGGCATTTCCTCCTCCGCCACCTACACCTACTACTTTTATCTTTGCTAGTTGGTCCATCATTGCTAAATCAAGCATAACATCATCTCCTTTATATTAATCAAAAATTCTATCAAATATTTTACCTAATACACTACTGTTACCCATTTTTTTACCATTTACTATCATTTCCTCTTCTTCTTCTAAAGAAAACATAGTATATTCTTTTTCTCTTAAATTTAATTTATCAACAAAATATTTAATTGCACCATAACAAGTAATATATTTATTATCTCTTATTCCAAGTATTCCAGTAGATAACGTTGAAACATTCTTAGAATAAAGTAAAGAGGCAACTGCATTAAAACCAAGCATCGAAGTAATACCTCCTGTAATTATTATATAACCAATTTCTTTATTTGTTAAGTTATTTATTTCATTTTTAGCATTTTTTAATAATTCTATTGTTCTATATTCTACTAATTCTGCAAGTTTATAACTATCTATCTCTATTTTTTCATTATTACGATTAGTACAGCTATAAACTTCATCACTATCTGCGTATTTTCTATTTGCTACTGCAAAGTCTCTAACTATTTTATCTGTTTCTTCATCATCTGTTTTATAATTAAATAAAATGTCATTTGTTATATTATTAAAACCACTTTTAACAATTTCTTCTTTAATTATTACACCTTTATTGAAAACAGAAAGGACTGTTTTTTCTTTACCTATATCTATTAGTCCTACTACTTTGCTATCTAATTCATTATTTTTAGCAACATAGTAATTACATACTGAAGATATTGTAATATCTACTACTTCAATACCTAATGATTCTATTGCACTAACAACTGAATATACATTTTTTCTTGGAACTCTTGTTATAATAGACTTCATAGAAAGTTTTTTACCTTCTAGACCTAAAGGACTTTTTACTTTTTTTGTATCATCAATAATATATTGAATTGGGTATACACCAACTACTTCATAAGAAGAATCAGTAACTTCTTTTAAACTCTTTTGCATACCTTTGAATACAGTATCACCATCAATAATATTATCTAAAGTATCTACATTAATATCTGAAGATGCAATAGTAATATCTAAATTATTTGATGGTACTACTGCGATTAATTTTTCAAGTTTAGTACCTAGTTTACTTTCTACTTGTTTAACACATTTTTTTATACTATTAGAAACAAGAGCTAAGTCAACAATTAAACCTTGTTTAACTCCAAAAGAAGGAACAGATGCTGATGCTAAAACATTATATTTATTATTATAATACTCTAATACAACAATTTTTATTTCATATGTTCCTATATCTATACTAGAATAAATATTTCTCATAAGCATACCTCATTCTATTTAAATTATACAATATAAAAATTTAAAACTCAAGTTATTATTTTAACTATACCAAGTTTTTTCTATATTAACATTTTCACTATATGGTGCAACCAAGGGTAAATCAGTATTTATAATAATAGGTAATTTAAAACTAGTTCCAGTAATTAAACAAGTACCAGGATAAAAGTTTTTTATTTTGTCTATACTACTAATTGAAGTTCCAATCTGTTTAACAAATTTTAAATCTTCATCATAAAACATTTTAAATACTAAAAAATTACTTGTTTGTGAAATTGTTACTGTTGATAATTCATGTGGTCTTTGTGATATAAGCCCAAGTATAATACCATACTTTCTACCTTCTTTTGCTATTCTATCAAAAATATTATAACCTAGAACCTCTATATCAGAATCATTTTTTACATATCTATGTGCTTCTTCTAAAATAATATGAATAGGAAGCTCTCCTCTAGGTTCTAACTTAGTAATAAAGTCAAATAACCATTTAGATAATATTTTAACTATTACTTTAGCAAATCTATCATCTAATGAATTTATATTATAATTAATAACTTGATATTTATTATTATTTTTATCAATTAATAAATCACATATATATTTGTTTTTATCTACAAATGATGAATAATTAAAATACTCTTTTTTCTCTGATTTAATTAAACTATCTAGTCTTACTTTTAATATATTTGCATAATCAAATACTCTACTACTATTAAATATACCTTCTGAAAGAAGAGCAAATTCTAAAGCATCATAAAAGTCTTTAATGGTATAATAGTTCTTTTTATAAGAATATTTTAAATCAACTTTAACAAAGCTTTCTAAATACTCACATATTAAATCTATATTTTGAATCTTTCCTTGATCATCTATGTATAAACATTGTTTAAAAGAAATAGTCCATCCTCCTTTAGTAAGATTTTTATCTAAGTTTATATCTTCTGTATTAAATTTAGAAAGTATTGATACTACTTGTGTTCTTATTTGATAATTACTATTATTATGAATAATATCAAGAAGAGAACGCGCTATTATATCATTTTTATATTCTATAGTGGTACTTTCTAAAGAAGAAAAAACAGATACTAAAGAAAGGGCTTTATCAATAATAAATAGTTGTCTTTGTTCTTCAACATTTAGAAGTAATGCAATATCGTCAGTATCAAGTAGGTAAAAAGGTATAGAAAGTTTTTCATTATCACTAGATAAATCTGTAGTTATTAACCTATAGTTTAAATTACTAAATTTATTTTTTATATTTTTAAAGCAATCTTTATATTCACCATAAACATCAAAAATGAAAAAATTACTTTTAAATGGAGAATTATTACTTTCGTTAAATATTTTTTCTAAAATACTTGCAACTGTATAAGATTTACCAGAACCAGTATTACCTAAAATAGCAAAATGATTACTAAAAAATTTATTTATATCAAGTCCTATTTTATAATCATTATATATATAACTAGTACCTATTTTAAATGAATTATCATTGATTCCAAATATTATATCAAGTTCTTCTTTAGTTACTAAAGATATATTGGAATTAAAACTAGGTTTTAATATATCTCCAAAAATAAAATTATTATTTTCTATATAGCCCAATAAAATACATTCTACTTTTGTTTCATTTATAGAGTATATTTCTGCGACAAATTTCTTTATATCATTAAATATTACATATTTATTTAATAAATTATTATTTATTTTAGTGTTTTCTTCAATTTCAAAGATTATTTTTTTACTATCAATACATATTATTTTTCCTTCAATCATACTACTTTTACCCTTATATTAAAGATTTTCTAGTAAATACTTCAATATCCTTATTTATATAAATATTAACTCTAGCATCAAATACTATTTTTATAAATCCTAAGCCATTAATTACAAGATCATTGTTATATCTAATATTAATTTCTCTAGATGGTAAATCTTTTAATCTATTGTTTCTCTTACTACTAACTCTTTTTATATCTAAATCATTAGACATAAATATTGTAAAGCTATTTTTTTCTCCTTCTAAATAATCTATTCTTACAATTTCATCTATTAAAAGGGCTTCTCCTTTTTTTAATTGATATGTTTTTGGTTTAATTTCTTTTTTAGGAGATATTTTTTTTATTTTTTTTACATCTACAAAATTTAATAAGTTAGAATCATCTACAAGTCCTGGAGTATCTATTAAAAAATAATCTTTAATGGGTATTTTGATTTCACTTAATGTAGTAGAGGGTAAAAAAGACATAGTGATTTTCCCTTCTTCTATAGAGTAATTATCTATTATTTTATTTATTAAAGTACTTTTGCCAGCATTAGTATAACCAATTACATATACGTTTTTATATGTTCTATATTTATCTATAGTTTTCATTAATTTATCTAAATTATAATTTTTATATGAACTAATTAATATGGTATCTAAAAAAGATAGATTTTGATCTTTAAAATAATTAATAATTTTTTCTTCTTTTATAGATAAGGGTAAAACATCTTTTTTATTTAAAACTAATATTATTTTATTATTAATTAAATATTCTTTTATTTTTTCTATATTTTTAGGAATATTTAATATGTCTACAACAAATAAAACTAATGATTTGGTTTTACCTATATTCTTTAATATTTCTATATATTCTTCATTTGATTTAGTAGTAAATTCATATTCTCCATAATTAATCATTTTAAAACATCTTCTGCAATAGTCATTTCTTAAATCAGTAGTATAACCTTCTATTAAAATGTTATTATCTTGAAGTTTGCTGCCACATCCTATACATTTTTTATCCATAATAATTTCCCCTTTTCATATTATTTTTTTTAAATATTTTAGTTTCTATTATACGATTAAATTTAGTAAATATTAATTCTTTATTTTCAAATGGATCTACTAAAATAGTATAATAATTATTTCTATTACCTCCATAAATATCAGTAAGTAATTGATCTCCTATAATACATGTTTTATTATCTTCTATATCATAATATTTTTTTACTTTATTAAAACCTATTTTAAATGGTTTACAAGATGCATATATATATTTTAAATTATATAAAGCACAAAACATATCTAATTTATTTTTATAAAGTGTATTAGAGATTATTACTATTTTAAAATCACAAGAAAGTTTACTAAAGAAGTCTTTTAAATCTAAATTAGTATTTTTAGATATTAAAGTATTATCAAAATCAAATAATAATAATTTAATACCTAGTTCTTTTAATTTTTCATAATTAATACTTAAAACATCTTTTACATAC
The DNA here is from genome assembly GCA_964430375.1 of uncultured Mycoplasma sp. Lineage (GTDB taxonomy): Bacteria > Bacillota_I > Bacilli_A > RF39 > UBA660 > HGM10836. The sequence goes on from CAYSEZ010000001.1 coordinate 22,255, forward strand.
ATATTTGGTAAGTATTTATTCACTTTATCACCCTAGTATAATAATAACATAAATAATAAAAAAAGAAAATAAGTTTTAATTATAACTTTATCTTCTTTTTGTTCTTCGTATTTTTCTTCTTTTATTTTTAAATATAATAAATATAAATAGAAATAAAATAAGTAATATAATAACTAAATAAGTATTATTATCTAAATTATCAAGTGCAAGTTTATAAGAAGTTAATAGTTCTAATGCAGTTTCATCTTTATTATCATAGTCATTATAATTTAAGAAGAATTTTTCTATGTTATATAAACTATTTTTGTAGTTTTCTCTTTTTTCTTTATTAAATAGATTAATAATAATAGTAGAGTTATTTTCTTCGTAAAATTCTTTTAATCTTTCTACGTTTTCTGGTACTTCATATAAAGATGGAGCAAGGTTTGATAGTTCATATACATTATTTATTTTTTCGTATTCATAGATTATATCATATAAAGTTTTTTCATCGTTTTTTTTGCCTACAAATTCTATTCCATACATTAAACCATCACTATCAAAACCTAATGGGACACTAACAGATGGATAACCTAATATAGGACTTATTGTATAACTAGATGATTCAAAGTTATTTTCTCCAATTTTAGATACTTTATTTTTAGTGGTAGGATATACAAATGCATCTACTTGATAATTTTCTATTATACTTTCTACAAAGGTTCTATAATCTTCTTTTAATAAGTTATTTTTATCAATTGTACTTATATCTATAGAACAATCATTAAGATAAGAAGTTAAATTATATATATGTCCTTTAGAGTTAGCAAGTTCTTCAAAACTTTTTATTTTACTAGAGGTATTTTTTATATAATTATTAAATGCATAACACATAGTCCAACCACCTAGTACTTTATTATCTGTATCATAGTATTCTTTTGTATAAAAATTACTTAAATGAATTATGTTTGCTCCTTGTTCTTTTAATTTATCTAATGTTTCGTCAAACATAGTTTTTATTTCACTATAAGTAGAACCTGTTCCATATACATTAAGGTTTTTATCTCCGTATGCAAATTGATCTAGTACTATTATGTTTTTTCCTTTTAATGTAGAGTTATTAAAATTGCTATAAGTTCCTTCTTCTTTTCCTGCCATTGCTTCAAGTAAAATGGCGTTTTCTTTTACTGTTTTAGTAATAGGTCCTACTACATCACGAGTTATATCATAAGCAAGTATTCCAGTTGTATCAATTAAACCAAAGGTTGATCTAAAGCCAATTACTCCGTTAGCGGATGATGGTGCTCTAAGGGATGAATTTGTATCTGTTCCAAGGGCTACTGGTGCGTAGATTAAAGATGTAGCAACAGCAGATCCTCCTGATGAACCATAACTAGAGTAATTAGTGTTATAAGCGTTTTTTGTATATCCATAAGAGCTATTTGAAGAACTAGCCATAAATGCAAACTCACTCATATTTGATTTAGCAAGTACTATCATACCTTTTTCTTTTAATTTTTCTATTACAGATGAATCGTTATAAGGAACCGAATCTGATAAGGCTTTAGCACCTCCGGTAGTAGGAAGTCCTTTTACGTCTATATTATCTTTTACTATTATGGGAATACAATATAAAATGGAATCTCTTCCTTTTACTTTGTATTCTATATCACATTTTTTTGCTTCTTCAATTGCGTTTTCATTTATTGATATAATTGCATTAAATTTATCATCATAGGCTTCTATTCTATCTAGATAAAGTCTTACTAATAGTTCATAAGTTAAATATCCATTGTCAATTGCTTCTTGTATATCATAAATATCCATAGAAGTTATATCAACAGGTGCTTCGTAGTAAGCATTAACTTTTATAATAGATATAAATAGTATTAGGTTAGTAAAAAGAATTTTTTTTATTATTTTCATAGGCTCTCCTTATAATAATATTATAATACAAAAAAATTATAAAGTCTAAAAATTAAAAATACATTAAATTACAAAAAAGACCAAATGGTCTATTTAGTATTAATTGTTTTTACTCTTTTTCTAGCATGTCCTAAAGAGTTTATATCTAATTTATCTATTTCTATATCTTTAGGATCAATATAAGTTATTTCAATATCATATTTTTTAGCAAGTAATTCTGTCATTGTTTTATAAATATTTATTGCTTCTTCTATTTTGTTATTTTCAATTGCTGTTACAACTTTTTTTATATAATCGTTAAATAATAATGTTGCTATTTTTTCTTTGCTTTTATCATTATAAAGATTATAAGCAATTTCAGGACCTACTGTATCATATATAATTAATAAAGGTATATAATTAATATCTTTTTGAAGTACATTATCTCTAAAAGATCTTAATGTTTGTAAATAATAATTATCATCAGAATAATTTAAAATATCACACATTGCAGTTGTTAAATAACATATACTAGGATTTTTAGATTTTTCTGAATTTTCATACATATTTTCTCTAGCAGATCTCCCACGAGAATATTCTTCATAAAAAGAATAACATTTTGGATCGTTTGCATAAACATATCCTTTTTTACTACAATAATACCTTCCATTTGAATCAGCTACTTCTTCTAAGTAAGTACAAGCTGCACAATAACTTTCTAACGCCATATTTACTCATCTCCTTTTCTAACCATTATAATATAATAAAACTAAATAGGTGTCAATTTATTTTTGCATAAAAAAAGCCTATAAGGCTATTTAATACTAATTACTTTTATTTCATAACTTCCATTTGGACTTTGTACAGAAACTACATCTCCAACTTTGTGACCCATAAGTGCTACTGCAATTGGAGATTCATTAGATATTTTACTTTCAAATGGATCAGCTTCTTGACTACCAACTATTTTATATTCATCAGTGTCATCGTCTTCATCAACATATGAAATAGTTACAGTATTACCTACTCCGACTTTATCTGTTCTAGTTTCTTCAATAATTGTAACATTATCTATTATTGCTTCTAATTTCTTAATTTTAGCTTCTATTTCTGCTTGTTCATTTCTTGCAGCATCATAGTCAGCATTTTCTGATAAATCTCCTAGTGCTCTAGCTTCTTTAATTGCAATAACATTTTCAGGTCTTGCTACATTTATTAAATAATTTAATTCTTCTTTTATTTCTTCAAATCCTTCCTTTGTTAGGAAAATTGGTTTTTTATTCATTGTTCTTTCACCTCGTAATTTTTTTCGTTCCTTAAAAGGATACTATTTTTTTTGATATTTGTCAAGTGGATAGACAAAGTTAATAATATAATATGCTAACTTTTTAAATATTTTACACTAAATTCTTTTTTCTGTTACAGAAAGTCCATCTCCTATATCATAAAATGTTGTTTTGTATTTTATGTTATCATCTAAAAATACAATATAATTTCTAATTTTTTTAACAAGTGCTCTTAGATTACGATTTTCTATTTCACTTAAATCTTTTTTTACATATCCGTGAAAACTTAAATTATCAGTAATTATAGAACCCTTTGAATTAAGATTCTTTTCAAAATGATTAAAAAAATCAATATTTTTACTTTTAGCAGCATCTATTAAAATTAAATCAAATTTTTCTTTTATTTTTACATCTAATGCATCTTTATACATTAAAGTAATTCTATCTTGAAGATTTAACTTCTTAACATTTTTAACAGCTTCTAGATATCTATCTCTATCTTTTTCAATTGATACTACTGTAACATTTGGATTAGTAAGAGCCATCATAATTGCAGAATATCCAATTGCAGTACCTATTTCAAGTATAGTTCTAACTTTCTTTTTTATTATATAAGATGTTAAAAAATCAATACTTTCATCTACCATTATAGGTACTTTATTATCTAAAGCATACTTTTTTATTTCTGATATATCACTATATATTTGTTCTACCATTCTAACCACAATCCTTCATTTTGTAATTTATTTTGAGTACTTACGTGTTCACTATAAGTTTTATTAAAATATAATTTATTATTTTTATCTGATACAAAGTAATAATAATCTGTATCTATTGGATTAACTACAGCTTCTATTGCATCGCTACTAGGAGCACTTATTGGACCAATAGGTACAAGTACTGGGTTATCTCCTCTTGTATTATATGAGTTCTTACTATCAATATCTTTTTGAAGTAATTCACTATCCATATCTTTTTTAACTCCATAATAAGAAGTAACACAACTTCCTAAAGCCATACCTATATCCATTCTATTTAAGAATACACTAGCTATATTTTTAAAGTCATCACTGTTTACTCCTTCACTTTGAGTTACTGATGCAATTGTAAGTATTTCATGTATATTTTTATTATTAAGTTTATCTTTATATATAGATAAAACACTATCCATTTTATCAAGCATAACAGTAAATATTTCTTCTACAGAAGAATCTTTATTTATAAAATATGTATCTGGATATAAATATCCTTCTAGTGAATAATATATATTACTATTTTTTATATCACTAGTAATAAACCAATATTTATCTATTAAAGTATCTAAATATGTTTTATCTTTTAATTTATTCATTACATCATCATAATTATTATTAGTATTTTCTTCAATTAAAGTAGCAACTTTTCTCATATTTATACCTTCATTAAAAGTAATAGATACTATATTAGTGTTTTCTCCACCTTCTTCTAGAACATCTACTATTTCTTTTAAATTCATATCTTTATTAAATGTATAACCTGCTGCATATATATTATCTATCTTTCTAATTTTTATATAAAGATAGAAAAATTTTTCATTTCTAATAAGATTATTTTCTTTTAAAATACTTGCTATATCATAAGTACTAGATCCACTAGGTATTATAACATTAACTTCTTCATTTTTGTTTTCTACACTAGACATATTATAACCAATAATGATAGTAAAAATACCAATAATAATAAATATAAAAATAATTAATAAATATAAAACTTTTTTCTTAAGTTTTTTACGCTTTTTCTTCATTACTATTATTTTCTTGAATAACCCTAAGGGCAGTTTCAATTACCTTCCATTCTTTTTCAGTAGTAATAGGTTCTAATTTCATATAATCATTTTCCCTAGTCACAATAGAACCATAAGCCTTTAAATTACCATTTTCATCCATTTCATTATCTGTATATGCTAAATATGTTTTACCTGTTTCATTAGATTCAAATTCAAGTAATTTATAAAAAGTTTTTTCTTCTCCTTCTTCATTAAAACCTATAAACATATCATCAGTTAATTCTTTTTTATCCATAATATTATTCCTTTCTATCTAAATATGATTGAAGTATCACAACAGCAGAAACCCCATCTATTACTTTTTTTCTTTTTTTTCTACTCATATTAGCACTTATTAAAGTACTTTCTGCTAGTTTAGTAGTTAGTCTTTCATCTTCTAGAAGTACTTCGATACCTGTTATTTCTTCTAATTTTTCTTTAAATTCAATTGTTTCAGTACTTCTCCAACCACAAGTATTATCCATATTTTTAGGTAAACCAAGTACTATTTTAGAAACATTTTCTTTTTTTACTATATCATTTACTACATTAAGTAATTTATTAACATCAGTATAACTAATATTATCATAAAAAGATGCAACTATTCCTAATTTATCTGATAAAGAAATACCTAATGTTTTTGTACCTAAATCAAGTCCTAAATATCTCATAAATCCCTTAAATAATCCTTTAAAAGTGCTTCTAGTATTTCATCTCTATTAATTTTAGATATTTTATTTTTAGAATTTTTATAATCAGTTATATAAGATAAATCTCCATTTAAAAGATATCCTACTATTTGATTTATTCCATTATAACCTTCTTCTTCTAAAGCATTTTTTACATTTATTAAAGTTTCAGTAATTGTATAATTACTTTTATCTGTAAATTCATATATATTAATATCACTGTTCAAAATATCACCTCTTCTAATTTATACATTACATATTCTAACATTTTTTTTATATTTTATCAAGTAATATAGTACAATTTTTAATACCATATAATTAATTAGCTTTATTATTATAAATTGCTTTATTATATACTTTTAATATATTATTAGCAAAATTACTTAAAGAATATTTATTAACAGAAGAAATGGTATTTTGTTTTAATTTATTTAATTTATCATTATTTTTATATAAATATAATACTTTATTAATATAATCATTTTTATTATTAAATAAATAACCATTATAACCATTTTTAATTATTTCTTTAAAAACATCACATTTAATACATAAAACGGGTAAACCACTAGATAAAGATTCAATTACTGTTAAACCTTGTGTTTCACTGGTGCTGCTGGTTACAAATATATTACTCATTTGATAATAATTATTAATTATATCATGTGATACTTTTCCTAGAAAAATAATACTATTTTCTTTTTTATTTTGTTTAACTTTATATTTTAATTCTTCTTCTAATGGGCCTGTTCCTACTATTAAGAGTTTAATATTAGGATAAATATTAGATATTAAGAAATGAGAATCTATCAAAAATTCAATATTTTTTTCATATCCAATTCTACCTACCCATAATATAATAAAATCTTCTTTTTTTAAATTTATTTTTTTATTTAATACTTCTTTATTAACATTTGAAAATTTATCTAAATCTATACCAGTAGGTACTATATTAATATTATTTTTAATTTTATAATTATCTAATAATAATTTTTTTATTTTTTTAGTTGGTACAATAATCTCATTTATTATTTTATCATTATAATAAGAAGAAATTAATTTTGATATAAAAATATTAGTAATTTTATTAAGATGACCTTTAGTAATATAGTTTAATACATCATCATATTTTGTATGGAATGTTTGTATAAAAGGGATATTTAGTTTTTTAGCCATACTTTTTCCAAATCTACCAATAGTAAATTCAGTATGAGAATGGATAATATCTAAGTTTAAATTTTCTATTATTTTTTCACATTTTTTTGGATAAGTTAAACGTAATTTAAAATCATTTATATTTGTTTTAGTACTAGGAATCTTTATAATATTTTTTTCATTTAAGTATTTTTTTATTTTACTATTTCCATTAGGTATAATAATATAAACAGTATTTCCTTCTTTTTCTAAAGCAAGTTTTAAGTTTTTTACTGATTCTACCATACCACTTATATATGTATCATAAACATCTAAAAAAAAGCCTACTTTCATTTCATCACCTAATTAAATCTATGATATAAAGCTTTAATTATTTTAAATAAAAAAGGTTTTAAACCTTTTTACTTATATATCTAATTCAATTTTTTTATTTGAGTTTAATTTTTTATATTTTACACCACATATATCAAGCATTTTTTTTGATGCAATAACAGAATCTGTATCTTTATATTTGTCAGATAAATATATTATTTCTTTTATGCCTGATTGAATTATTAATTTAGTACATTCATTACATGGAAATAAATCTACATATATTTTAGCGTTTTCTAAGTCTTTTCTAGAACCTCTGTAATTTAATATAGCATTCATTTCAGCATGACATACATAAAAATATTTTGTATTAAGGGGATTACCTTCTCTATCCCACGGAAAATCATCATCATTAAAACCATTTGGTGCACCATTATATCCAATAGAAAGTATTCTGTTATCTAGTCCTACAATGCACGCTCCAACTGTGGTATTTGGATCTTTACTTCTTTTTGAAGAAAGTTTTGCTATCCCCATAAAATATTCATCCCAAGTTAAATAATCTTTTCTTTTATTCATAAACTACTCCTTTTGTATTTAATACTATTTTACCCTCTATAGTTTTTTTGGTTATTACTATTAATATATCTACAAATGATATTAACATAACTATTAAAGTTAATATATTAATAGGACTTCTAGCTAAATATACACCTAAACCTGATATAAAGGTAAATACTATAAATCTAATATAATTTTTAGTTATTATATTTTGACCACCTACTATACCAAGTAATATGGTGATAATAATATATATTTTTTTATCAATTATTGTTTCTTTAGTAAAATCTTTTTTAGTTATAGTTTTATTTAATTTTTTTAATTCAATTAATTGTTTAATTAAAATAACTATATTTGCAATTAATACTAGAGAAAATAAAGTTAATAATATATATCCTATAACATGTTTTAACTTAGTATCTAATGGTTTCATAATAGGAAATGGTAATAAATTTATATTAAGTTCAGTACTTATTACTATTACTATTGGTATAAATATAAATGCTACAGTAGTAAAGTTATTTTTTAGTTTGTTTTCTAAATTAGATATTTCTTTATTCATATTTGACTCCTTAATTATTATATAATGTATATTTGTCACGATATTTATTGATTTATAATCTTATAATTTTTCTATAATGTTTACTCTCTATTTAATGCTTCAACTATATTTTTTCTACTTGCTAATCTTGAAGGAAGCGTTCCTCCGATTAAAGTTATAATTATACTTATTAAAATCATTATAATCATATGGGTTATATTAATTTTAGCAATGCCTTCTAAAGATGTTAAATTTTCTAAAATAATATTGGTAGGAATAATAAGTAATTTAGTAATTAATATTCCAAGTATACCAGATGTTAAACCTATTAAAAAGTTTTCAGCATTAAACACTCTTTTTATATCTTTTTTTCTTGCTCCAAGAGATCTTAATATTCCTATTTCTTTAGTTCTTTCAAGTACACTTATATAAGTAATTATGCCTATCATTATACTAGAAACTATAAGTGATATAGCAGAAAATGCCACTAGAACGTAGGTTATACCATCTATTAAACTACTGGTTAATTCTACTGCTGTTTTAGCTAAATCTTTATATATAATTTTATCATTATTTTCATTATATTTATCTAAATAATTTATTATTTTTTCTTTACTTTCTTTATTCTTTGGATAAATACTTATTAAATAAGGAATATCTAGCCCTCCGAAATAAACTAAGTTTTGAGTTTTTTCTTCTTCTGTTAAACTTTGCATAGATATTACACTAGTATTACTATTTATTTGATCTTTTACTATTTTAGAATTGCTATTTTTTTCTATTATATATTCCATTAATGAATCAGTATATAATATTTTTCCATTAGAGTTTGATGTAAGGGTATTTTCTGTTACTGCGATTTTATTATCATCTTTTGCTTTTATTACTCCGACTACTTTTAAAATAATAGAATCTTTACTATTATACATTTCTTCTAAATTACTATTAGAAGTATATATATCATTAGTTTTAATATAATAATCATCATTTAATATTATTCTTATTTCTTTACCTATTAATTTATTTATATCTATTTTATCATCAGTAATATTAAATATTTTAAGTATATTTTTATCTAATCTATTATTACTATCTAATTCTATTAATATTTCATTTTTATTTTTAGGAAAAGATCCTTCTAGAAGATTATAACCATTTTTTAAATAAGAATTATTATTATCTATTTCTTTAGGTAACGAAGTAAAAGAAGATGTGTCTATAACTACTATGTTATTATCTTGTTTTACTAGTGCATTAATTTTTACATATCTATTATAGGTTATACCTTCGATTAAGGTTTTATCTATATTTTCTAAGTAATTTAAATACTCTTTAGTTATATTATTAGTGTGAGTTTCATTAGTAGTATTATAAGAATATACTTTAGTTTCATCTATATTTTCATTTGAATTAGTATTATCTAATATAGTAGTTTCTTCATTTATTAATATAGGAAATGATGATAATGTTTTTGTTTCAAATTTATTTATTTGAATATCAAATCCATTAGATAAAGCAAGAATAAGTAATATACCTATAATTCCAATACTTGATGCAAATGAGGTAAGAAAACTTCTGCCTTTTTTAGCAAATATATTATTAAGTGATAATTTTAATGCTGTAAAAAAGTTCATTGAAGTTCTTTTTATTTTATAAGTTTGATTATTTTCTATATCATTAAATGGATTAGAATCACTTACTACTTTTCCATCTTTTAAATTAATTATTCTTGTAGAATAGATTTTAGCAAGTTCTTCATTATGGGTTACCATAATAACTAATTTATCTTTGGATATTTCTTTTATTAAATCCATAATATCTTTACTTGTTTTAGTATCAAGTGCTCCGGTTGGTTCATCTGCGAGTATTATTTTAGGATTCGTTACTATTGCTCTTGCTATTGCAACTCTTTGTTTTTCACCACCAGATAATTTGTTAGGTTTTTTATGTATATGTTCTTTTAAACCTACTTTTTCTAAAGCTAAAAGTGCTCTTTTTTTTCTTTCTTTTTTTGATATTCCACTTAATGATAAACTCATTTCTACATTACTTAATATAGATATATGAGGTATCAAATTATAATTTTGAAATATAAATCCTATTAAATTATTTCTATAGGCATCAAAATCTTTATCTTTATATTTTTTAGTGGATACTCCATTTATTATAATATCTCCACTGGTATATTTATCTAAACCACCAACTATATTTAAAAACGTTGTTTTACCTGAGCCAGATGGACCCAGTATTGATACAAATTCATTTTCTCTAAATTTTAAATTAATATTATCTAATGCTTTTTGATTAAAATTTCCTGTTTTATAATCTTTACATATTTTTTTTAATTCTAACATATTGTTCTCCTTATTAGTTTTATATTTTTTTATTATGAATATATTTATTATAAAGGATGTGTTTTAATGAAATATGTATTTATTATTTTAATTACATTAAATAATTATTTATCATTTAATATTCCAATTTTAAATAATATAACAAATAAAGAAGAAACAAAAGAAGTTATTAATAAAGAAAATAAAAATGGTATGTTAATAGGGATACTTGGAAGTCTTATAATTATTGAGATTGCTTTAATATATAAGAAGAAAAAAATTAAATTATAATTATTTTCTTCTTATTAAATATTTAACTAAATAAAATAGAAATACTATAAATACTCCTAGTAGTAACCATGATAATAAATCATATACAATACCGCTGGTGTATTTACTTAATAAATTAAATATTGAAGTAGGAAAATGATTATTTATTACTTTATTTAAATCATTCATTCCTAAGTGATCTCCAATATAGTGAATTATTCTTAAAAATATTTCTATAATTCCTATTAAATATACTATATATTTAACATCTTTTAATATAAAAATACCTAAAATTATTAATATTATTAATATTGCTAAATCCATACTAATCCTCCAGTTTTGAATAGTTGTCAAAGTATCCTTTAATATATACTACTGGTGTTCCTTTGTCACCACTTCCACAAGTTAAATCACATAAAGAACCTATTAAATCAGTTAAATGTCTAGGAGTTGTACCAAGTGAAGCCATATTGCCTTTTAAGTTTATATCTTTATTTTTTATTTCTTCAATTACAGCATTTTGTAAATCTTTACCTCTTAAATTGCTATATTTAGAATCAGATAAATACTTTAACTTAATTTCATTAGGAACACCTTCTAAACCTTTAGTATATGCCGGAGATACAACTGGATCTGCAAGTTCCCATATTTTACCTACTGGATCTTTAAAAGCACCATCACCATAGATTAAAACTTCAATATCTTTACCAGTTTTTTTCTTTAATAGATCGTGTATATCGTTAACTATTTTATCTCCTGTTCTAGGAAATAATTTTAGTTTTTCATCAGTCGATCTATTTGAACCTAAAAGCCCATATTTTTCATTATAACCACTACCAGATATGCTTTTATTCATTATATCAGTAAGGTCTAAAAGAGTTTTACATTTTCCTTCTAAACGTTTTTTTGTTTTTGTTCTAGTATGTATATCACAACATAATACTTCTTCTGTATAATTTAAAATTTCTTCTGGATTGTTAGAAAATATTATTTCTACTTCACAGTTTTCTTTTTCTATTATTTCTTTATATAACTTTACATAATTTACTCCAGTGAAAATATGTTTTTCATTTTCAAAATACTTATTATATGTTTCTTCATCTAATACATCCTTATAAGGATTAATATTATACTTATCAAGTAATTCTTCATCAAATAAGTGATTTCCTACTTCATCTTCTGGATATTTAAGCATTAAAGTAATTTTATCAAGTCCTCTAGCTATGCCAGATAAACATAAAGCAAAACGATTTCTACTTAAAATTGGAAATATTAATCCTACATGTCTTCCTTTAAACTTATTTTTAATATCTAGACTTATATCATCTAAAGTTACAAAATTACCCTCACATCTTCCTACTACTGATTCAGTTATTGCAACGATGTCTTTATCATCAAAGCTTAAACCTATTTCTTTTTGCGCTGTAAAAAGAGAGTCTACTACTATATTAACTAAATCATCATTTTCCATTATAATTGGAGTTCTTACTCCCATTGATATTGTTCCTATATTTTTCATATTTTTCCTCCTATCTTACAAAGTAATTTTATCATATTTTAAATATAAAAGTCTATAGTAGATTTACTAACTTGTATTATTCATTTTATACCTCCTACTAATATAAATATCAAAAAAAAGAAACATACCTGGTTTTTTCTAAAAAAAATTAAAAAAAGAATAGAAAATCCATTCTAATTTAATGTATAACAATAATTATCATCTAATTTAGTACCAGTTGAACATTTAAATTCTTTAGCTTCACATGTAGAATAACTTTCACCTTTGGTACCACTTTTACAAGTGAATTCTTCTTCATTGGCATCACAAGAAGAGACTTCTTCTGTAGTAGAAGTAAATCCATAAGTAGAATAGTCTGAAACAGCCCATCCAGATGGACAACTATCGCCTTGATTATTAAGATAGCAATAACTTCCAGAAGCATATTCACCAGTAACACTTGAATAACTACATCCTGTATAACCAGAATAATGATAACAATATTTACCACTTAAGCTTCCAGAAGAGCATGAATAACATGTGCCATATTTTTTACAATAAATATAAGTGCCATCAAAACTAGTTTTTGTATAACCAGAATTACAAGACCATGCTTCACTATCTCCGCTTGTAACTTTTTCTTTATATGAATCTACAACACATGAATATGAAGATGCTGATGTAGTTTTATAACATTTTGAACTAGAACACCATGAACAATAACTATATCCTGAAGGACAAGTATTTAAATAATTCCAACATTTTAAATTAGTATAACCACATGTATTTGTAGTTTTAACATAACTAGAAGCAACTGGAGAAGTTAAAGTTGCACTACAAGTATTTGTATTACCTGCTTTATCTTTTACATAACCATAATAAGTTGTTAAAGATAAATCAAGTGTATTTGTTTCATTATAAGTAACATTTTCACTAGTTGTTAAACCATAAGTATCAATTCCACTTCCTTCATTATCTCCTTTAGTTATAGAAACACCTTCTGTAGTGACAGATAAATTACATGTTGGTTTTTCTTTATCTATCATGATAGTGCCATCTAATTTGCATATACCTTGATTAGCATATTGATCTTCTACTATGACATAGTATGAATCATCATACATTGTGTCACTTAATTTAATTGAAGTAGTATAATTACTTAAGTTATCAATTTTATTGAAACTTCCATCGCTTAAATAATACCCCGCTAAAGAAGTATTATCTTCTAAAGATAAATTCAAAGTTATATCACTACTTGTCCAATTATTAATATTTCCATTTGCTAAAGATAAAGTACATTTAGGCAATACATATTCATGTTCACTAGAAGATCCGGCATTATAAATACATGATTTTTCACCACTTTCATAGCCGTTATCACACTTTATACAAGCAGTATAATCATAATCACTATTATTTTTTTCTACTATTACATAGCTATTATTAATACAACTATTACCATCACTATCTTTTAAGTCACCAGAAATATAATTATTATTAGATAAATAAGATAGAGAAATTAAAGCTTTATTAACTGGTAAACCTTGTTCATTAATATAACCTCTAGGCAGTTCGACCTTGTTTTCAGTATAATAAGTTTTAGCAATAGATATTATTTCAGTACTTAGATTTTTATTGTATTCATCTTTTCCTTTTCTTAAATATTTAGTAACACTAGGAATTATTATACCTGCTAGTATTCCTATTATTACTATTACAATTAAAAGTTCTACTAGAGAAAAACCTTTTTTATTTTTCATAACAGCCTCCTACTATAATTTGATTATATAAATAAAAAACACTAAAATCAAGTGTTTTTTACTATTCTTTAAAATATTTTTTCTTTTCTTTAACTACTAAATTACTTAGTAATAAAATTCCTATTAAGTTTGGAATGGCCATAAATCCATTAACAGTATCTGCTAAATCCCAAACAAGTTCTAATTTTGTTACAGCTCCAAGCACAATAAATAAAATCCACAATACTCTAATAACATATTTACTTTTTTCTCCAAATAAATATTGTGCACATTCTTCACAACTATAACCAGAAGAAGTTAAACATGTGAATGAAAATAAAAATGAAACTATCATTATTAAATAACCACCAATATTTCCAGGGAATACTTTGTCAAATGCTTGTATCATTAAAGCTGCACCACCTTCTCCAGTAGTCCATACACCGCTTATAACAATAATTAATCCTGATATTAAGCAAATAACCATTGTATCAAGAAAAACTTCAACAGGGCCCCATAATGCTTGATCTACAGGTTTTTCTACTCTTGCTGGACCATGAGTAATTGCGGCACTACCCATTCCTGCTTCATTAGAGTACATACCTCTTGCAAAACCATATCGCATTATTTCTTTTACCGATGCTCCGGCAAAACCACCAAATGCCGCTTGTGGAGTAAATGCCGCTTTAAATATTGTAACTATTGCACTAGGTACTTCAGTTATATTTAAAGCAATAACTACTATTCCAATTAAAATATATAATATTCCCATAAAAGGTACAACATAATTACTGAATTTACCAATTCTTTTAACACCACCAAATATTATAATACCTACTACTACCGCAAGAACTATTCCTATAATAAGTGGTGAAATATCAAATTTAGCTCTTACTGCATCTACAATTGTATTAGTATCAACCATTGCTACAATTACTACGTAAGAAAGTATTGCAAATACAGCATATGCTCCTGCTAAAAACTTACTATGTAAACCTTTTTCAAGATAATACATAGGTCCTGATGAATAAGTTCCATCATCATCTTTCTTTCTAAACATAATACCTAGTGTTATTTCTGCAAATTTTATTGCCATCCCAAAGAATGCTGCAATTAACATCCACACAATAGCACCAGGACCACCAGATGCTATCGCAGTAGCTACACCTGCTATATTACCACTACCAACAATACCTCCTAAAGCTACAAGAGCTGATTGAAGCGATGATATTTCTCCTTTTTTCTTTTTGTTTTCTTTATCTTTCTTACTAAGATTTGATTTAATATGTTTAAAAATTGTCTTAATTTTTGTAACTTGTAAAAAACCTAACCTAATAGAAAAATAAATACCAGTTCCCAATAATAAAACTATTAATGGGACTCCCCAAATAAAATCATTTATTATTCCATTATACTTTTCAATAATTTCTAACATCATATCCTCCTTATTAAAATAAAAACATAACTAATATATTTCTATTTCTGATGTATATTAAATATAACAAAAAATAAAAATAAAATAAAGACTAAAGTGTAAACTTTAGTCATTTTTTGTTATATTTACAAATGTTTATGTAAAAATTAGTAGATATTATATTATTTTTAATCTGCTCCAGGACCGCTACTTGATTTTTCCCATTCTATATCAGAGTCTGAGTAACCAGTTGCCAACCCCATATGTTAAAACCTTTAAAAGATAAAAACATTGATAAACATATAAATATAATAGAAAAAAATACCCTGTTGCAAAAGAAATAAAAGATATTTTTTAAGAATATCATTCAATTATTATGGGTAATGATGAAAATAAATTGATGATTTAATATAAAAATAGGATATTTCTATCCCATCTTTACTTAGTTGACACTTAAAGTTTCGGAAGAACCGATATTTTGCGATTATTTTGATTTATTTAAATGTTTTAATTCATCTAGTATAAATACTCCGTTTTCTCTAATTAATTTATCGTCAAAGTAAATATTACCTCCACCATAGTCTTCTCTTTGTATTAAAACCATATCCCAGTGAATACTAGAATTATTACCATTATAACTATCTCTATAGCAAGATCCTGGTGTAAAGTGAATACTTCCTATTATTTTTTCATCAAATAATATGTCTCCCATAGGATACATTATATCTTTGTTTAATCCAACAGAAAATTCTCCGACATATCTTGCACCTTCATCTATATCAAATATTTTATTTAATTTTTCTTCTTCATCTTTATTATCACAAGTTGCACTTACTATTTTACCATCTTTAAATTCTAATCTTACTCCATAATAAATATTACCATTATAAGGACTTGGAGTATTATATTTTATAACTCCATTAATAGAGTTTTTAACAGGTCCACAGTATATTTCTCCATCTGGTATATTCATTTCACCACAGCAAGGAATAATAGGCATATTTTTAATAGAAAAAGTTATATCTGTACCTACTCCAGTTAGTCTTACTTTATCAGTTTTTTCCATTAATTCTTTTAAAGGTTTTATATCTTCACTCATTTTTTTATAATCATAACACATAACGCCCATAGAGTAATCATAAAACTCATCTATTTTCATATTAGCTTTATAAGCATCTAAACTAGATGGATAGTTTAAAAGAACCCATTTTCTTTCATTAATTCTAATATCTCTAACTTCTTTTAGGGCTTCTCCCATTAATTTTCTAGTTTCTTCTTTTATATTTTTTTCTTCATAATCATTTTGATTACACATAATTCTAATAAAACTATTATAATTTTCTACATCAAATCTTTCTTTTCTTTCTAAAAGTTCAATTCCTTCTTTAGAAATATCTTCTTTAATTAAAGCATCTATTTCTGGATCTACAAATCTTACTGTAACTTGTGCTCCTTTTTCTTTAATTTTTTTAACTAATAGTTTGACTAAAGAAATAGGTTTCATAGTTTCACTTACTATAATAACGCTTTCTTTTTCTTTTACTTTAATAGAATGTTCTACAATAGTAGATGCTAAAATTTCTTCTTTTTCCATATTCACTTATCCTTTCTTTTTACATATATTACTTTGAAGGAGGTATATATGTATTACAATAATAATATACCATATTATAACTATAATATGTATAATAGAAAATATAATTATAGAAATAATAATCGGGTTGGTGGGTTTGTTTTCCCATTTGCATTAGGTTTTTTATCTGCGCCACTTTTATTAAAACCAAATTATTATCCATATTATCCATATCAAAATTATCCTAATTATCCATATTACTATTAAAAACAAGTTAATTCTTGTTTTTAATTTATATCTATATGATTAGAGGCTAGTAAGGTTTTATAAATTAAGCTATTTAAATAACTTTCAATATCTTTAAATAAAGATATATTTTTTATACTAAAATATTTTTCTATTTCTTCTTCTTCTTCTTTTATTAATTTATTTATTTCATCATAACTTTTATTATTAAGTAAAATACTTAATACATTTTCTTTATATTCATTAAAAACTTTATCAAATTTATAAGAAATAATATATATTTTATCTAATTTTTTACTATATTTCTTTAATTCTTTTAAACCATTATCTATTTTTAATATATTAGACATTTCTATCAATATATCATTATTTTTAATAAATAATTCTTTATTAAAATTTAATAAATAATTCTTTAATTTAGTTATTTCTTTAGTATTATTTTTTTTGTTAATTCTTTTAATTTTTAGATTTAAAACATCTAATCTATTATTAATATAACTATCTATATCTTCTTTATAACCTTTAAGTATCATAGAAGAGTAATCATCATAAAGATTAATAAAATATTTATTATTATCTTCTTCTTTAGTATTAACTTTATTATCTTTAATATATTTTATAAATGGTATAATATTATATTTAAATATTTTTTTTATATCATTTTTTTTATTTAATATATTAGATAAATTATATATTAATTTATATTTTCCTTCATTGATAATTAAAATATATCTATTATCTTTACCTTCGATAAATAAGTCATAATTATGTTCCATTGTTTTGATAAATTTATTATTTAAATTATCTAATTCTTTTATAGATTTATTATATATAACTTCTAAAGTTTTTAATTCTTTATCATATATTTTGTTTTCTTTTAATAAGTGAATAATTAATTTAGTAGTATTTTCTATTAAATCATTCAATATTTCATATGTTTTATTTACCGCTATATTAAAAGTTACAATTATTCTGGAAATTAATTGATCAGTATCATTGGAATTATTTTTATATAAGATATTAATGTTATAAGATAAATCTTTATTTTCATTTTTTATTAACTTAGTAGCGGTTTTAATATCAAGTTTTTTTGATTCATTAAAATTATATTTTATACTATCTAATTCTTTTTTTAATTCATTTAATAAATCCATAATTATTCCTCCATATATATTGTACTAAAAAGTTAAGTTTTATTCTATATTATTTTTAAAATATTTTACATTTATTAAATATTATTGTATACTAATAATGAAAATAAGGGTGATTATATGGGTGATAAAATAGATAATTTATTGGAGTTTGTTGATACAAATAATAAAAATAATGAGATAAAAAGAAAAAAAAGTAAAGGTTTTAAATTGTTTATAATTAATATTCTTACTATTATTTTGCTTTTATCTTCGGGAATGGGAATTAAATCATATTTAGATAGAAAAGAAGATAGTGATGAAATAATATCTATTAATAAGGAATTAAAAGAAGAGGTTGTAATTATAGATGAGAAAGAAGAATCTAAAGAAGAAGTTATATCTAAAACAGATTATTCTGCGATTTTTGAAAAAAATAATGATATGGTAGGTTGGCTTACGGTACCTGGTACAGAAATAGATATATCAGTTGTTCAAACAAGTAATAATGATTATTATTTAAACCATGATTTTAATAAAAAATGGAATTCTATGGGGTGGGCTTTCGCAGATTATAGAAATAGTTTTCCAAATTTAGATAGTAATACAATAATATATGGACATACTTATAATAGAACTATTATTTTTAGTACTTTAAGTGATATATTAAAAGATGAATGGTTAAATGATAAAGAAAAACAATATATTACATTTAATACTTTAGAGGAAAATGGTACTTGGGAGGTGTTTAGTGTTTATACTATTCCAAAAACAAGTGATTATTTAGTTATCTCTACCGATGATGAATTTATTAATATGATAACAGAAAGAAGTATTAAAGATTTTGATGTAGAGGTATCTAGTAGTGATAAAATTTTAACTTTGTCTACTTGTTATAAGAGTTCTAATACTAGATTAGTATTGCATGCTAAAAAGATAAGTTTATAATTATGTAAAAATTAAAAGATGAGTTTATCATCTTTTAATTTTTTATAAATTTATTATATTTAGTTATTTCTTTATCTTCTAAATCTGTTTTATTTAATTTTTCTATTAAGTCTTTTTGTGTTCTATTTAGTTTTTTTGGAGTTACTACTTTAATTACTATATATAAATCTCCATAAGAAGAACTATTTACATCTTTTATACCTTTATTTCTAATACGATGTTTATCTCCTGATTCAGTACCTTCTGGAATAGTAAGTGTAATAGATGAGTTAGGTAGTTTTACTTCTTTTTTACAACCTAATATTGCTTCAGTTATAGTAATTGGTACTGTTATATATAAGTCATTACCATTTCTATCATAAAATTCATGATCTTTTACTCTAAATTCTATATATAAATCTCCGTTTGGACCATCGTTTTTAGAAGGTTCTCCGTATCCAGATAATCTTAATTTATTTCCTGTATCAACACCCATTGGTACTTTTACTTCGACTTCTTTTGTTACTTTTTCTCTTCCTTTACCTCTGCAAGAAGAACATACTTTTTCATATATTACACCTTTTCCATCACAATCTGGACAAGTAGTTTTTGTTAAGAAACTTCCAAATATAGTATGTTGTTCTCTAGTAACTGAACCACTTCCGTGACAAGTAGAACAATTTTTTTCTCCTGTACCACCTTTACCATTACATTTAGAACATTTAACAGTGGTAGTTATTTCTATTTCTTTAGTGCATCCTAAAACTGCTTCCATAAAGGTTAAATCCATTCTAACAAGTGAGTCTGCTCCACGAGTGTTTCCTGCTTTTCTTCCATCTTTTCCAAAGAAACGATCAAATATTGAATCATATTCATCATCACCAAAACCAAAGTTAAAGTTAAATCCATTAAAATCAAAACCATTTCCTCCGAAACCTTGATTTCCATCAAATGCAGCGTGTCCAAATTGATCATATTGTTTTCTTTTGTTTTCATCTGATAAAACAGCGTAAGCTTCTTGGACTTCTTTAAATTTTTCTTCCGCTCCAGCATCTTTATTTACATCTGGGTGATATTGTTTTGCTAGGCGTCTAAATGCCATTTTTATATCTTTATCACTAGCGTTTTTATCTACCCCTAGTACTTCATAATAATCTTTTTTTGCCATATTTTCACTTCCTACTCATAATATACTTTTTTAAATTCATCTAGTGTTTCTCTAAACATATCTAATGCCTTATCTATTGTATCATCATTTACTATATCTATGCCAATATTTTTTAAAATATCTAAAGAATATGTTTTTCCTCCACTTTCTAAAAACTCTAAATAATTTTCTAAAGCATTTTCTTTATTTTCTAATATATCACTAACTATGCGACACGCAATTGATATACCTGTAGAGTATTTATATACATAGAAACTATTATAAAAATGTGATATTCTAGCCCATTCTAGTTTAATTAAATCATCACTTATTATATCGTTTCCATAATATTTTTTATTTAATGAAAGATAAATATCAGAGAATAATTCAAGAGTAAGTATTTCTCCTTCTTCTTCTTTTTCATGTATTATTTTTTCAAATTCTGCGAACATTGTTTGTCTAATAAGAGTTGTTCTAAAATCTTCAAGTAAGTTATTTAAGAAAAATAATTTTTCTTCTTTTGTTTTACTTATTTTATACATATATTTATTTAATAATATTTCATTTACTGTTGATGCTATTTCTGCTAGAAAGATAGTATATGATGAGTCTTGATAATCGCGTGCTTTATGAGAATAATAACTATGCATAGAGTGTCCTAATTCGTGAGCAAGTGTTGATACACTATAAAAATCATCTTCATAGTTTAATAATATATATGGAAGTGTATCATAAGATCCCCATGAATAGGCTCCTCCTCTTTTGTTTTTATTATTATATACATCTATACAGTTACTATCTATTATATTAGTTAAATCTTTAATATAATTTTCACCTAATGGTTTTAATGCTTCTTTTATAATATTAACTGCTTCTTCATAAGTATATTTTCTATCTATATCTTTAACAAGTGGTACATATATATCATACATATGAAGTTCATCTACTTTAAGTATATCTTTTCTTAGTTTTATATAATCATAAACTATATCTAAATTATTATTTACTTTTTCTATTAAATTATCATATAACTTAGTAGGTATATTATCAGAAAATAAACTCATTTCTAAAGAGTTTTTATAATTTCTAACTTTTGCAATTAAATTATCAGTAGTAACACTTCCTTTTAAAGTACTTGCATATACATGTTTTAAATTATCATAAGAAGTATAAAAATTAGTAAATGCTTCTTCTCTTATTTTTCTATTATTATTTTTTAAATATTTAGAATAATTACTTGATGTAAGAGGCATTAAATTACCATTTTCATCATGAATACTTTCAAATTTTATATCTACATCATCTAACATATCAAATGTATCTGATGATAAAGAAAATACTTCACCCATCTTTGATAATAATTCTTCTTCTTTTAATGATAAAGCGTGCTCTTTATCTCTAAATATTTCTTCATAAGTAAAATGATATTTTTTTAATAATTCATTTTCTTTTTCAAAGTTTTCTATATCTTTAAACTCACCTTTTAAAAGTTCAGGAATAAAAAAGGCTGTTTTATATGATACTTCATCAGATAATTTACTTATTTTATCACTTAATACTTTATTTTTAGATATAGCCATATCTTCATGATGTTTCATAGTGCTGTAGACTATTAATTTTTCAAGTATTCTTACTACTTCATAATATTTAGAAGTTGCATTATATAAATTAGTGCTGGTAGTAAGTAATTTATCTTTATATTTTTCTACTTTTTTTACTTCTTCTTTTACTTTTTTTATATCAGAGTTTATTTCTTTATCATCTTTATATATTTTAGTTAAATCCCATTTATAATTGTTATCAATTTCTATTCTATCTTTCATTTATCCTCCATATCTAAATATAGTATGCACTAAAAAGTGCATACTACTAAATTATTTTTCTTCAAATTCTGCTTCTTTTACTGTTTCTTCACCATTAGATGTTTCTTCTTCTTTTGGAGCATTTTGTTCATATACTTTAGCTGCTAGTGCATAAGCTGTTTCTTTTAATTCATCAGTTTTCTTTTTAATTTCTTCGATATCATTTTTATCAAGTGCTTCTTTTAAAGATTTAATTTTTTCTTCTGCTTCTGCTTTTTGTTTAGAATCTGCTTTATCACCTAAATCTTTAATTGCTTTTTCAGTACTAAAGATCATTTGTTCTGCATCATTTTTAGCGTCTGCTTCTGCTTTTTTCTTTTCATCTGCTTCACGGTTTGCTTCAGCTTCTTTCATCATTCTATCAATTTCTTCTTCAGAAAGTGATGTATTTGATGTAATTGTAATTGATTGTTCTTTATTTGTACCTAAATCTTTAGCAGTTACATTAACTATTCCGTTTGCATCTATATCAAATTTAACTTCGATTTGTGGTACTCCACGTGGTGCTGGTGGAATATTTGTAAGAGCAAATCTACCTAATGTTTTATTATCCATAGCCATTGGTCTTTCACCTTGAAGTACGTGGATATCTACAGCAGGTTGATTATCTGCAGCAGTACTAAACACTTGACTCTTACTTGTTGGAATTGTTGTATTTCTAGGTATTAATACAGTCATTACATTTCCAAGTGTTTCAATACCTAGTGATAGAGGTGTTACATCTAGTAATACGATATCATTAACATCACCAGTTAAAACTCCGCCTTGAATTGCTGCACCCATTGAAACTACTTCATCTGGGTTAACACTCTTATTAGGTTCTTTTCCTAGTTCTTTCTTAATTAATTCTTGAACCATTGGAATACGAGTTGATCCACCAACCAAAATTACTTGATCAATATCTTCTTTCTTTAATTTAGCATCTTTTAATGCATTTCTAACTGGAGTAAGTGTTGAATCTACTAAATCTCTAATTAAATCTTCAAATTTAGCACGAGTTAAACTCATATCTAAATGAAGTGGTCCAGATTCTCCTTGAGTTATAAATGGACAAGATATTTGAGTAGTAGTTACTCCAGATAAATCTTTTTTAGCTTTTTCTGCAGCTTCTTTAAGTCTTTGCATTGCCATTTTATCTTTAGATAAGTCAATACCATTTTCTTTCTTAAATGTATCTACTAGGTATTTAATAATTAATTCATCAAAATCATCTCCACCTAGTTTATTATTACCCGCAGTTGCTTTAACTTCAAATACACCTTCACCTAGTTCTAGAATAGATACATCAAATGTACCTCCACCTAAATCATAAACTAAAATAGTTTGCATTTTTTCTTGTTTATCAAGTCCATATGCTAGTGCTGCAGCAGTAGGTTCATTAATTATTCTTTCTACTTCAAGTCCTGCGATTTTACCTGCATTTTTAGTTGCTTGTCTTTGTGCATCATTAAAGTATGCTGGAACAGTAATAACTGCTTTTGTAACTTTTTCTCCTAAATATGCTTCTGCACTTTCTTTTAAGTTACCAAGAATCATTGCACTTACTTCTTCTGGTGTATATTTTTTACCATCAAGTTCTACTTTTTCAGAAGTACCCATTAATCTTTTAATACTACGAACAGTATTAGGGTTTGTTTCTGCTTGACGTTTTGCAACATCACCTACTAATTTTTCTCCATTTTTAAATGCTACAATAGATGGAGTTGTTCTATTTCCTTCTTTATTTGGGATTACTTTAGCTTCCCCTGCTTCTAATACAGAAACACAACTATTTGTGGTTCCTAAGTCAATACCTATTATTTTACTCATATAAATCATTTCCTTTCTTATTTTCTTTTCTTAAGACTAACACTTTTCGTGCATCTTCTTTTATATAGGTTTGTTTTTCTATAGATAATTTTTTAAACTCTTCAAATGTTAAATTATCTATTAAATCATATATTTCTTCATAAGTTAATCCTTCATTTAACCATTTTATTATCATTAAATATAATTTAATTTGGCAAGAATTAACCTCTTCATCAAAAGAATATATATCATAATCATCTATATTACTATAGGGATGATTCCCTGATAGCATAGATCCTAGCATCATTAAATTAGTTATCTTTTTCATTAACAACCACCATACTAGGCCTAATAACCTTATCTTTATATGTATATCCTTTTGTAACTACATTTAAAACTATTCCATTATCTTTAGTTTCATCTTTAATAGTAGTTACAGCGTGATGTACATTAGGATTAAACTCTTTATCTAATGCTTCTATTTCTTTTACTTCTAAAGAGTCTAATATTTCTTTTAAATTTTTATAAATAAGATTAAAACCTTCTAGAAAACTTTTTTGTTCTTCACTTAAATTATTTTTCATACTAAGTGCTCTTTCAAAGTTATCTATTACTAATAATAATTTTAAAATAACATCCTCATTAGCATATTTCATAATTTTACTAGTTTCTTCATCTTTTCTTTTACGATAGTTTATAAGTTCAGCCTTACATCTTAGCACTTCTTCTTCAAGTGATTTATTTTTTTCAAGTAAGTTTTCTACTTCTTTACTTTTTTTCTTTTTTTCTTTTACAGGCTTTTCTTCTTTTTTTATTTCTTCTTCCATTTTATCACCTATTTTTTTCTATATTCTTCTTTATATAATCTAGCATACTAACTACTCTACTATATTCCATTCTTTTTGGTCCTATTATTGCAATAGTACCTTCTTCACCACTTGTTTTATATTTAGTTTTAATTACTGTTACATCATCATCTAAATTAGTTTCTTTTCCTATATAGATATTTATATCATTATCATTTTCTTCAATACTAGAGATAACATCTTTATCATCTAATTTATTAAATAAATTTTTAATCTTTTCTATATTATTAAATTCAGGTTGATTTAACATATTATTTTTACCTACGAAAGATACATCACTTTTTTTAGTAAAATCACTAAATACATCATAAAAGGCATTATATATTATTTCGTGTTGAGTTACATATTGATTAATAATTGGTTTAATTTCAAACTCTAGTTTTCTATTTATTTCATCAATTGGAGTACCCACTAGAAGTTTATTAATTAATTCAACTGCTTTTTGGACATCTTCTAGTAAGATATTTTCTACTAAAATATTTTTATGCTCAACGTGACCTTTATCAGTAATTATTATAGCAAGCATTCTAGAATCAGATAGAGGCATAACTTCTACTTTTTTTAGTTTATTTTCATTAGATTTAGAACCTAATACTACTGAAGTATAATTAGTTATTTCTGCGATAATTTCTAAACTTTTCTTTAAATAATCATTTAATTCTAATTTATTATTATTACATATTATTTGAAGTTTTAATAAATCATCACCATTCATCTTTTTAGGTTCCATTAAATTATCTACATAATAACGATATCCTTGTTCACTAGGAACTCTACCAGATGATATATGGGTTTTTTCTAAATAACCTAATTCTTCAAGATAAGCCATTTCATTACGAACTGTTGCACTAGAACAATTTAATTTTTCACATATTCCTTTGGATCCGACAGGATTTATGCTTTTTACATATTCTTTTACAATAAGTTCTAGGATCGCTTCTTGTCTTGTCGTTAACATATTCGCCTCCTTTAGCACTCCTTTTTCTCTAGTGCTAATTCCATTATATAGTTTATGTTAGCACTTGTCAATATATAACTGCTAATTTTTTTTATTTTTTTCATCAGAAAAAAAGACACTTATTTCAAGTATCTTTTTAATTTTTTATTTTGCTTCTTCTTGTGCCCTTGTTTCTCTTATTACAGTTACTTTTATTGTACCAGGATATTGAAGTTCTTTTTCTATTTTTTCTTTTATTTCTCTTGCTATTTTATGAGAAGTTATATCATCAACAATTTCTGGTTTTACAAGTACTCTAAGTTCACGTCCTGCTCCTAAAGCATAGCTTTTTTCTACTCCTTTAATATCTTTTGCAATGTTTTCTAGTTGTTCCATACGTTTTATGTAATTTTCTAATGAATCGTTTCTTGCTCCAGGTCTTGATGCTGAAAGAGAATCTGCAATTTGGACCAAAACTGAAATAATACTAGTAGGTTCTGTATCTCCATGATGAGATTCTATTGAGTTAATTACTATGTTATTTTCTTTATATTTTTTAGCTAGTTCTACTCCAATTTCAACATGGCTACCTTCTACTTCATGATCTATTGCTTTACCTATGTCATGAAGTAATCCTGCTCTCTTTGCAAGATTTACATTTTGTCCTAGTTCTGCGGCCATTATACCTGCTAGGTGTGCTACTTCAAGAGAATGAGTTAAAGCATTTTGTCCATAACTAGTTCTAAAATGTAGTTTACCTATCATTTCAATTAATTCATTATCCATTTTAGTAATACCTAACTCAAAAAGAGCGGAATTACCATATTCAAATATTTTGTTTTTTACATCTTTTACTGTTTTATCATATATTTCTTCAATACGCGTCGGATGAATTCTTCCATCTTTAACTAAAGTTTCAATAGTTATTTTTGCAATCTCTCTTCGTAATGGATCAAATGATGATATTACTATTGCTTCTGGTGTATCATCAATAATTAAATCTACACCTGTAATTGCTTCAATTGTACGAATATTTCTACCTTCTCTACCTATTATTCTACCTTTCATTTCATTGCTAGGAAGTTCAATAGTAGATACTGTTTGTTCATTTGCTACAAATGAAGAATATTTTTGCATTGATAAAACTAGTAATTCCATTGCTTTTTTATCAGAATTTCTTTTTGCTTCATCTTCTTTTTCTTTAATATAAGAACTTATTTCAAAAGAAATTTCTTCTTCTACTTGTTTCATTATTAATTCTTTTGCTGTTTCTTTATCAAGTCCACTTATTTTTGATAGAACTTCAATTTGTTCTTCTTTTAAGCGTTCCATTTCAACTTGATCATCTTGAATCTTTTTACTTTTTTCTTGTAACTTTTCTTCACGTTCATCTAGCATTAATTCTCTTTTTTGAAAAGTTTCATCTCTCTTATCCATATTTTTTTCTCTTTGAATAAGACGATTTTCTGATTCCTTAAGTTCTAACTTTTTTTCTTTTATTTCTTTCTCTGCTTCAAGTTTTAATTTATAAGAATCTTCTTTAGCTTCTAAAATCATAGATTTTTTTTGTTTTTCAATATCTTTTTTTGATTGTTCTGCTAAAAGGTTTACTTTTTTAAGTGCAGTATTTGCTTTAAAATGATTAATTACTACCGTTAAACCAATTCCTACTGCTAATCCAATTATGACAAGTAAAATGGAGATTAAAATTTCATTCATATATATACCTCCATTTCATATGTTAAATTTTAATATTAACACTATCTTTATTTTAAATTTGTTTTAATGATATGTCAAGTAAAATAAACCCTTAAAAAATAAAATAAAAAACTTTCTAGTAAATTTAAACATAGAAAGTTTTTTATTATTTTTTGTTTATCATACTATATAATAATTTTACTTCTTTTATAGATAGAGGTCTATACTCTCCACTTTTTAAGCCCTCTATGGTAAGAAATGAGACTTTTTCTCTTTTTAGTTTTAGTACTTCGTGGTTTACTTTTTCAAACATTTTTTTTACTTGATGGTTTTTACCTTCATGAATAGTTATTTCTACAATACTTGTATCTGTTTTATAATCATAATTTTTTATTTTTACTTTTGATTTACTTGTTTTAATATTGTCTATTACTACTCCATTTTTTAATAAATAAAGTTCATTAGGTAAAAGTTTTCCTTTTATTTTGGCAACATAAACTTTATCTATTTTATTTTTTGGATGAGTCATAAAGTTAGCTAATTCTCCATCATTTGTTAGTAATAAAAGCCCTGTTGTATCGTAATCTAATCTTCCTACTGGGTATATTCTAGTATTTGTATTAATTAAATCTACAACTGTTTTTCTATTTTTATCATCATCTGTAGTAGATACAACTCCTCTTGGTTTATTAAGTAAGTAATATTCTTTATTTTCTTTTTCTAATAAAACATCTTCTATTTTTATTTCATCTTTATCACTTACTTTGTAACCTAATTCATTTATTACTACATTATTTACTTTTACTTTTCCTTCAAGTATTAGTTTTTCTGCATTTCTTCTAGAGGTATAGCCAGAATTTGCTATTTTCTTTTGTAATCTTTCCACATCAATCACCACTTAAATTATAAATAATAAAAGTATTTTAATCAAGAATTTTATTAAATAAATTTTTTATTTTATCAAATATAGTTAGTTTTTCTTCTTTTTCTTTTATTTCTATTTTTTTAATTATTTCATCATCTAAATATACATATAAGTAACCTTTTATATTATTTTTAGAGTTTATCATATCTATTTTAGTAGTTATTTTATTTTTTTCTTCTTTAGTTAATGGATAGGAAAAAGATTCATCTATATATAATTTGTTATCCTCATCATAGTTTAGTTTAAATGTATCTTTGTTTACTATTAAGTAGTTTTTATAATTATTAAATATTTCTTCATATATTTTTATATGTAAATCATAGTCATAAATACTATTAAAAGATGCAATAGTAATATCTAAATCATTATTAGAGGCACTAGTTACTAAAACTCTTTTAGCAGAAGGAGTATATCCTGTTTTACCTCCGGTTGATTTATCATACATAGTTAGTATTTTTGTTTTGTTTGCCCATTCATAAGTTTTTTTATCACTTTTAGAAATATATGTTTTAGTACCTACAATTTTTTTAAAAGTTTCATTTTTATATGCATAAGAGTATAAAATGGTTAAGTCTCTTGCAGTAGAATAGTTTTTTGTATCATCATCTAATCCAGTTGGATTATTATAGATAGTATCTTCCATACCTAGTTCTTTTGCTTTTTTGTTCATCATTTTAACAAAGTTTTCTTCTGTTCCTCCGACATATGTTGCAATAGTAGTTGCGGCGTCATTTCCACTTCTTAACATTAAACCATATAATAAATCAAGTAATAGCATGCTTTCGTTATATTCTAAGTAAATGTTAGAACCGTACATAGTAAGTATTTCTTCTTTAGCGGTTACTACATTATATAAATTAGAGTTTTCTATTGCTACAATAGCGGTCATTATCTTTGTAGTGGATGCAATTAGTCTTTTATCATCTATATTTTTAGAGTAAAATATTCTACCAGAATTGATATCTTTTACTGATATTGATTCTGTATTTAAGTTTACTGCTTTTACATTTGGAATAAGTATTAATAGTAATATATTAAATATAATAAGTTTTTTATACATATTTTTCACCAATTAATTATATGAGAAGAAGTATTGTTTAATACATTGATTATTAATAACTATTTATCAGTTGCTTTTAAATCTATTTTAATTTCTTCGATAATATGTCCTATATTACCTTCACCTGCATATTTATTCATATCAAAGAAGTTATCATTAGCACTTACCCATTCTAATTTATTTACTTCTTCAATTAATTCTACTTCATTTTTTAATATTCCATAGTAAACTTCTAATTCTATATTCCATTTAATATAAGTAAGATTCATAAAATAAATTAAATCTATATCATCTTTTTTGATATTAGTTTCTTCTTGTAGTTCTCTATAAGCTTCATTTAATCCATCATTTTCTTTTTCTATTTTTCCCCCTACTAGATTGTACATTCCAATATATGGTTCTTTTGTTCTTATACACATTAATATGTTTTCTATATTTTTATTAAATACTACAATTATATTCATTTTTTTCATTGTTATTTCCTCCATAATATTTTTAAAATATATGTTTTTATAATAATTATAAGAAAAAAGAAATAGTTTTTTATATTTCTTTATATCTTATTATTATCCTTAAATTTTTTCTTTAAAATAATATATGTTACTATAGATATTATTAATAATATTATAGATATTATAATTATTAAACTTATACTTAATTTATTATTTTGATTATTTTTGGTATCAGTGAACTGTTTATTGTCAGTTGTAGGTGTATTATTTGTTTGTTCTTCTATTTGGTATTTTAATATTATTTGTTTTGTTGATACGTTTTCTTTAGTTATATTCCATGTATATGTATTATTAGATACTGTATCTGAATTATGATATATAACTTTGTATGGAAGTGTAACATTTATTTTTATTTCTTCTAACATAGTATAGGTTTCAAAAATGTTTTCATCTCCATATACATTTATTACTGTATTATTTTTACTATTATTTATATCAAAAATATTATAAGTGTTATTTACTATAGTAGAGTATTTATAATTATCTTTATTAAATTTATAAGATAGTTTTAATCCATAATTATTTGAAGTATTAATTAAGTTTTTTGTATAATAGTCATATCCTTCTAATTCAAAGTTGTTTTCAAATATACCAGGGGTATAATTTAATACAGGGATTGGTGTTTTATAAGTTTGATTTATTATTTCTTTATAAGTTTCATTTCCTACTTTATTATTCCAAGTTGAATTATCATAGTTATTTATAATTAGTTCTTCTGTTATGTTGTTATTATTTATATTTATGTTATATGTAGCAGAACATCCAGTTAATGATAATGTTAGAATTAAAAGTAATGTTAAATATAATTTATTTTTATTCATAAAAACCTCACGAACAATAGTTATTATAATAACTATCCATATTTAATTTATAATAACTTCCACTTGATATATTACTTTCGCTATAAGCCCTTACAACAAGTCCATTTGTTCCTCCGGCAGATTC
The DNA here is from genome assembly GCA_964430375.1 of uncultured Mycoplasma sp. Lineage (GTDB taxonomy): Bacteria > Bacillota_I > Bacilli_A > RF39 > UBA660 > HGM10836. Next base: position 53,357 of record CAYSEZ010000001.1, read on the forward strand.
TACAGTTATTATTCTATCTAAGTCTTCTCTATATCCTATTACTAATATGACGTGTCCAGTAGACATTAATAAGTCTCCAGGCTTCATTTCGCTAATGGAGCTTCTTTTTGCGGTTCTAGATATGAATGAAGTAAAGTTAGGACTTACTATTGTAGTAGCATTACTACAACCTGCATTTTGTAAGGCCCACATAACGAATCCTGAACAATCTAAACCGTTATATGAATAACATCTACCAGGGCTACACATTTGACTAGCGGAACTTCCCCAGCTAGTATCGACGCCAGTTGAGATATATGCGTGTCCTCCGCCCCAATAATATGGAAGTCTATATCCTTCGTTAAATAGATATAATGCTAAACCCATTCCAACACTTGCTACTTTTTCTCCTGAATCTTCTACTCCATCTTTTTGTGCTTTTATGTATGAATTAATTTCTGCAATACCATCACTACCTAAAGCACTATTTAATGATTTTCCTTCTAGTCTTGTTGTGTTATTAAACCAGTAATTCCAGTAGTCACCTTCAAAATCTAATTGACTAGCATATTCTAATGCATCACTTTCTCCGATTGAGCATTCTTCATCGTTATCTCCAGATGTAATTTCTATTCCATCTGAGTAAAAGTATTCTAATATTTCTTTATAATCATATCCTTGATCTGCCAATTCATAAGAAACTAATTGACTCATACCAAAACCATGACCTTGTCCTGGTAAAATAAATGAACTTAATTTATTAAGTGTAATCTTATGTGTTGTTAAATCAGGTTGTTTAGTATATGTTACAGTATATGTTCCATCTGAATTTTTTATTGCATCAGGGCAATTAGAATCTGCATAGCAAAATGAATCATACTGGGTTAAAAACATTTTTCCCTCATAGGTTAAAACTTGTCCAGATGTTTCTTCAGCAGCAGTTATTGCTTTTTCATCTGTGGTGGGAGAATATACTTGAGCATATGTTGAACTTCCAATTGTCTTAGTACAATCATTTGTAGAAACAATAGCATAAGTTCTTGCCACAACAGCTTGTGCTTTTAAAGCTTCAATTCCAAATTCAGTATATGCTTCTCTACTAACTACTCCCGCGACATATTCTTCAAGTGGTACAGTAACTTCTACTCCATTGTACATTACTTTAATTTCTGTACAACTATAGCTTTTTGAACCACAATCACCGCCACTTTCACTTCCTCCCAGCATCATTATTAAAATTAGAACTAATATTATTAAAATAGCAACTCCAAGTATAATAAAATTCCATGGAGCAGGTATTAACATCCATAGTTTTTTTATACCTTGTCCTACTTTTTTTGCACCTTCTTTAGCTATTTTCCCTCCTGCTTCTAAGCTTTTTTTGCCTATATTTTTTACTTCGTCAGAATCATCTAAAGAATCTTTTTTAGGAAGTACTTCTTTATTTTCTTCTTTACCATCTTCATTTTTTTTATCATTATTTAATTTTTTTCCCATACCTAAGGCAAGATTTCCGACATTTTGTACTACTCCAACTGTTTTTCTCCCCATATTTGCAAGTTCACTACTTGTACTAGGTTCTTCGTAATTATCTATTTCATCATTCATAACAATCACCATACTAACTTATTTATATTGTTATTTTATCAAAAAAAAATATGAAAGTAAACATATTAATTAAATTTCATTTTCATAAAAAAAGGACTTAGTCCTTAGTAAGCATATAAACCATGTATTTTTTGTCTTGTTATATCATCTATATCATTTATCATCCATGTATCATTTTCTTTAGTTAGAGTGAAATCAATTGTATATTTTACTTTATCAGTTGTTTCTTTCATTTTATCAATTCTATAATCAATAAATTTTGATTCTGATAACTTACCGTCTTCATCAAGAAATTCATTAGAATTAGCATTATAATATGTAGTAGCGTCATTAGTAACTTTGTAAAAATCATATACTTCAATTTCTACAGTTACAGTTGCATTATCACCATCTATTCTTTCATCTTTTATAGTGTATGTTAAATCTTGATATTGTCTTTTTAGTACATTACCATAATTTTCTTTTTGAGTAATATTCATCATTATATCAGAATCTACCATATCTTTCATTTGAGTAATTACTGAATTATCTAAATTTCTATAATTATTTAGAAAGTTTTCAACTTTTTTAGTTGGTGTATTATCCATAGTACAACCACTTAGTAATATAACTGTAAGAAATAATGATATAGATATTAATATTTTTTTCATAAAAAGCCTCCCATTAATATAATGGAATAGTTTATTAATTTTATACATTTTTATTTATTTATTATTTAATAATTTATCTATATTTGTTATAACATATCCTTTTTGTTTTATGTATTTAATACTTAAATCAAGTTCTTTTGTATTTAAATTATTATTAGTAATAGGTATTATTTCTCCTTTAGTTAAATTTTCTTTTATATTGTGATATAAGTTTTTATCTATTTTTGTTTTTAATATAGTGTTTAGTTTTAATTTAGTACATTCATTTAATAAATTATCATTATTATTACTAGTATAACAATAAGTATTAGAACTATTATATTTATTAATAATATTTAAACTATTTTTTACATCATTTGTAATACCTATATTATGTCCTAGAGAGGATATTTTATTTATTACTTCTTCATCTAATTCTTTTATAAAGAAAGTAGTATTTATTTCATTATCTTTTAATATAGCTAGTATATTATCTAAATTATTATTGTTTTCCATTATAATAATTAAAGATACTAAATAACTATTAGTATTACTTTTAATTATATATTTATCTAAATTATCTTTAATAGAATCTTCATATATTTCTTTATAAACTATTAAACTTTCATCAAATTTACCTAATTTTTTCATTTTTCTATAGCTTTCATCTATATCAACACTGTAACCTATTGTACCTACTTCTAAAGTGTTATCATTTATTATAGAGCTTACTGGTAATATATTATTTTCATTACTATATTCTATTATTTTAATCATAATTGGATCTTTATTTTTAGATATATCTACTATTTTATCTGTATAATAAAAACTAAAACAAGTAAGAAATGATATACCTAGTATTTTAAATAGTTTTTTCATAAGATCACCTAATAATTTATATGCAAAAAAAAGAAATATTTAACAATATTCTTATAACTTTTGACAAAACTTACAATAGTAGGTACTTCTTCCACCAATTTTATCTTTTGTTATTAAGTTAGAACATATTAAACATTTTTCTTTTGTATGTACATATAAATCATTTTGAAATAAACCAGTTACTCCTTCTTCAGATGTATAACTTCTTATTGTAGTACCACCTTTTTTTATTGCACTTTCTAATACTTTTTTAGTATTTTCTATTATGTTAGATAACTCTTTATCATTTAAAGTATATGCTTTTCTATGGGGGTTTATTTTACTTAAAAATAATATTTCATCTGCATATATATTACCTATTCCTGTTATTATGGTTTGATCTAATAGAACTGTTTTAATAGGTAGTTTTTTGTTTTTATATTTTTCTTTTAAATAGATAGGGTTTAAATTATTATCCCAAGGTTCTAGTCCTAATTTAGATAGATGTTTTTCACTATTAATATCTTTTTTATCTACTAGGTACATTTTACCAAATTTACGAACATCTTTATATCTTAATTCAAATTCATTATTTATATTAAATATTATATGTTCATGAGGTTCTATTTTATCATTAATATTTCTATATAAGTATTTTCCTTCCATTCTTAAATGACTTAGTAAATAGTAATTATCTAGTTCAAATAGTAACCATTTTCCTCTTCTTTTAATAGAGTTTATTTTATTATCTTTTATTTTATCTTTTATTACATTTATATTTTGATTTTCAAATACATTAGGATAGATTATATTAATATCTTTAATTACTTTATTTTTTAATTTCTTTTCTAAAGCAGTTCTTACTGTTTCTACTTCTGGTAATTCAGGCATAAGACCACCTATTTTGCTTCATAAAAGTTATTACCTTTATTTATATCTACTTTTAAAGGGACTTTTAATTTATATGTATTTTCCATTATATTTTTTACTATATCTATTACTTCTTGTTCTTCTTCTTTTAAAGTATCAAATATTAATTCATCGTGTACTTGAATAATCATTTTTGATTTTAAATTTCTTTCTTTAAATTCTTTATCTATTTCAATCATTGCTTTTTTTAATATATCTGCGCTTGTTCCTTGTATTGGGGTATTAAGAGCCATTCTTTCTCCGGAATTTCTTATTATAAAATTAGGGTTATTTAATTCATCAATTGTTCTTTTTCTACCAAACAATGTTTTAACATAGCCTTTTTCATGAGCATCTTTTATTACATTATTCATATAATCTTTTATACCAGGGAAAGTATTTAAGTAATCTTCTAAAAACTTTTTAGCGTCTTTTACATCTATATCTAAGTCTTGTGATAGTCCATATCCACTTATTCCATAAATTATACCAAAGTTTACTGCTTTTGCATTTCTTCTCATTAATGGTGTTACTTCTTCTTCACTAACATGATATATATCCATCGCAGTTTTTGTATGAATATCCATATCATTAATAAATGCTTTTATCATATTTTCTGTATTAGACATATGTGCAAAAATACGTAGTTCTATTTGTGAATAATCAAATGAAATAATTATATTATTAGGACTAGGTAAAAATGCTTTTCTAATTTGTCTACCATTTTCTGCTTTTATAGGTATATTTTGTAAGTTAGGATTAGATGAAGATAGTCTTCCTGTTCTAGTTAGTGCTTGATTAAATATAGTATGAATTTTACTATCTTCTTTTATACATTCTAAAAGTCCAATTACATAGTTACCATATATTTTAGTAAGAGTTCTATATTCTAGTACTAAATTTACTATTTCATAATTAGTAAGTTTACTTAATATATCAACACTTGTAGAATAGTTATTATCTTTTATTTTTTTAGGATATGGAATATTTAATTTTTCAAATAATACTTTACCTAGTTGTTTAGGAGATGATATATTAAATTCTATACCTGATATATCATATATTTTTTGTTCTAAAGTATTTATTTTTTCTTCTAATTCTTCTTTCATATCTTCTAGAATACTTTTAGATATATTAACTCCAGTTGTTTCCATATCTTTTAATACATAAGTAAGTGGTAATTCTATATCTTCATATAATTTTTTACTATCATCCTCTAGTAGAGAGAATTTATCTTTATTATCCCAAATAAATTTTGCTTTTAAACAGGCTTCTTTTGCTATTTCAAGAGTTAGAAGTTTTTTATTTTTCATTATTTCTTCGGTACTTAATACTTTAATATTATTTTTTTTCATTATATGAGATATATCATCTTTTATATCTTGTTCTAATAGGTATAAAGATAGCATTAAATCATCTATATTTTTATCTATAGGTATATTAAAATAATGAAAAATAGTTAATAATTTTTTTAAATCATAAGTATATTTTTTATTATTATTAGTAAATATATCAAGGTTTTTTAGGTTTTCAAATGGAATATATTTACATATTTCATCATTACATATAGCAAGCCCATATACTTCTTTATCGTGATAGTTTGAAGTAGTTTCTATATATATTGCACATTCTTTATCTATATTAAAGTTATTATATTCTATATCATATATAAATTCTTTTTCTTCTTTTGGTTTAATTTTATTTAAGATTGAGAAAAATTCATATTCTTCAAGTATTTTAAAATAATCATTAGTAAAACCAGTGTATTTAATTTTGTTTAAGTCTGTATCTATTGGTACATCTTTATATATGGTAGCAAGTTCATAAGAGAAGAAAGCATTTTCTTTATCATTTATTAGTTTTTCTTTTGTTTTACCTTTTATATTATCTATATTATTATAAACTTCTTGTAAAGAATTATATTCATGTAAAAGATTTAAGGCTGTTTTTTCTCCAATACCTTTAACTCCAGGGATATTATCACTAGCATCTCCCATAAGTGCTTTTAAATCAATCATTTTTATAGGATCTAGTCCATATATTTCTTTAAATGTTTCTTTATTCATTCTGATAAAATCATTAGTTTTTAATAATTTTACTTCTATATCATCAGATATAAGTTGTAATAAGTCTTTATCACTACTTATAATTGTACCTATAAAATCATCATCTTTATCTACTTCTTTTGCAAATGTACCAATAATGTCATCTGCTTCATAGTTATCTATTTCAATACAAGTAATACCCATTGCACGTGTTAATTCTTTTGCAACGGGAAATTGCTGTTTTAATTCAAGTGGAGTTTCACGCCTTCCATCTTTGTAATTTTCATATTTTTCATGTCTAAATGTTTTTCCTTTATCAAATGCAACCATTATATATTCTGGATTTTCTTCTTTTAGTATTTTATTTATCATATTAATAAAACCATATAATGCATTAGTAGGGAATCCTTTTGAGTTACGAAGTATACTACCTGAATATGCAGTTGCATAATAACTTCTAAATAAAATATTGTTTCCATCTATTAAAACTACTTTTTTCATATATATTCCTCCTAGAAACATTATACACTTAAAAAAAGATATTGACAAATATTTTTAAATGTGTTATTCTTATATTGAACTTTAGGTTCCCTAATGCCTATCGTTCTTTTTTACATCTTTCATATGCAAATCCTAAAACTATTAGACAAAAAATTTGTCTTGCCTTTCCACATTAAGTGGGTAATAATTTGCGTATATGAAGAAAAAGCCTAGATTTCTGGGCTTTTTTGTTTTAATATTCATCTAATATTGAGTAATAATCATATCCATTAGTTTTATATTTTTTATATTTTGAATTAGTAAAACCAAGTATTAAATATTTGTTATCTTTTTTATATATTTTATTATATGATTCTGAATTTTCAAGTGATAAATATTTTTCTTCTGTTAAAGTAAGGTTTTTATCATATTTAACAAACATTGCATCAGTTAAAACAATATTATCACTACCATTTCCATAAGTACCTACTAGTAAAATGCTATCATCTTCGATAAGAATATCTCTAAACTTATTTAAATAATCTTTTTCGTATAAAACTTCATCTATTTTATTCCCTTTAGTATCAAATTTTATAATGGAAGCTTTATATTTTGTTTTAGTATTTTTATCTGGTAATAATGTACCAAGAACTAAATAGTTATTATCTAATTTTACTATCTTTGTAAGTCCTGAACTATCAGTTGGCCCATAGTAATTATGCCATATTTCTTTTCCATTAAAATCATATTTTTGAATGATACCTGTATTACTTTTTGTTGCGCCGACAAGAACATAACCATCATCTTCAAGATATACATCATTAAATACTCCGGTTTGTGGTCCTCCATAGTTTAATCTAAATAATTCTTTACCTTCTTGATTAAATTTAAATAGCATTGCTCCGCCAGTTGTTTGATTACCTATAATATTTTTTGCATAGATACTTTGTCCTACGACGATAAGGTTATTATCTTTATCTAGTTTTATTTCTATAAATTCAGTATCATCAAGTACTTGAATATTTTTTCTCCATACTATGTTTAAATCATTATCATATTTTACTATTAATCCTTCAGTTGTCTCTTCTTCATGTTGTGTTTCTGTCATTTCAATAGCTCCGACTGCGATAAATCCATCTTCTACCTCTACTACACTGTTAAAATATCCATTATATCCAAGATCAATATATTTTTCTTTTGTTACTTTAAAACTATCATCATATTCCCAAATTGTAGCTTTATTGTATTGTGTTGTTTTTGTAAGTTTACTATTTTTAAAGTCAGATAAGCCTACACCAATCATAGTATTGTCTTTTATTATTAAGTTATTAGTTAAGGTATAGTATGTAGATTCTTTTCTTATTTTATAATATTTATATCCAAAATATATTATTTCTAATACTAATATAATTAGTAAAATTATACTTATACTTTTTATTATTTTAATCTTTTTATTATCTAGTTTCATGTTTTACTCCTTTAAAAAAAGTACCTAAGTACTTATTTTTTTTCTTTATCAGTTTTTTCTAATTTTTCTAAAACTTCTTTAGTTACTTTAACAGCACTTATTCTTAATTCTTCAACTGCAGATTCTATTACTGGGGTAGCTTTTCTTTTTGCATCTTTAGCAAGTTTAGCTATATTTTTTTGTATTTTATCTGCTTTATCTTTAGCAATTTCTAATACTTTTTCTTTATCTAATTCTTTTATATCATTTTTTATTTCTAATATTTTGTTTTCAAAGTCATCTTTTACTTCTTTTACATCAATATCTTTTGCTTTAGTTAATAAATCATCGCATTTTTCTTTTAATTCTTTTCTTGTTTCACTACCTTTTTTTGGTGCGAATAGGACACCTAATCCTGCGCCAATTAACGCTCCAAGAGCAAATTTGCCTACTGTTTTTTTATTCATTTTCTATCTTCTCCTTTTTATTTTCATTTTTATTAAATAATGAACTTATTAAACTTAAAATTTTATCTACTATAAAATCACTAATATTTGATAATGTATCTGTTACTGAATCTACTACTTTAAATACTTTATTAGCAGATTTAATTTTTTTTTCTACATCTTCTAGTATTATATTTATTTTATCAGTAGTATATAATAATTTTATGCAAATTACAATTAAAAATACCACTAGAGCTATACACATTATAAGTAAAATTGAAAGTAATACACTATTTAAACTATTCATATTAATCCTCCTTATTATCGTACATCATATCAATTAAATCATATAAATTTTTTTCTGATATATCTTCTTCTTGTTTTTCTAATTCTTCTTTAATCTTTTTTTCTTCTTTTATTTCTTCATCTACTGTTTCTCTTAATGATTTGTTTTTTGAAGACCTAGTTTTAGTTTTATCTTTATCTTCGTAGTCTACATTATATTCTAAACCTAAATCATTAAAATATTCTTCAGCATCTCCTAGAGTAATTTTATCTACCGCTACTTTGTCTTCTTTATCTAACTCATATACTAATTTTTCTTTTTCTTCTTTTACTTCTTCTGTAACTCCATATACTTTTTCTCTTATTTTATCAAAATCTACAGTTTTTTTCTCTTCAGTAAAGAGTTTTTCATATGTTAGTTTATTATCACTATATGACTTTGTTTCTTCCTTTGTAATTGTTGTTATTACTCCATAAACAGGAGATATGTTGGGAGAAGGCTTAAACTTTTCACGAGCTTTTCCATATTCTTTATTATCGTATCCACCATATAATATTCTTTCTTCTTTTTTTACTTCTTTTACTTCTTTTTTTGGAAGTTCAGGTTGTTCCATTAAAAAATCTGAATCATCAAATATAATTGGTGCTTTTGGTTTTTCTTCCTTTCTCATAAAAGTTTCTTCTTTTTTCTCCATCTCCATTGTTTTTTCTACATTTATTTTTTTTGCTATTGGAGGAACAAACTTATTTTCTTGTTCTTCTTCTCTTTCTGGTTCTTCTTCAAATAAAGCATTTTTTATTTTTTCTATTAATTTCATATAACACCTCAATCAGTAATTAAATCTAATATATCTTCATCCTTAGCATCTTCTTCATATGTACCATAATCTTCAATATACTGAATAAAATTATCAGTATATACAGTTGGACCTAAAAGTTTAAAGCTTTCTTCATCATATAAAGGTCCATCATTTAAAATTAAAGTTTCTACTACTTTTTCATTATAATTAATACTATTTAAAATAATAATAGACTTAGAAAGTGCCTCGTTTATATTATTAGTAACTACTTCTATTTTAGCATAATTATACATAATTTCAAGTAGATATTTATCATTTAATTCAAATATTTGTACATATCCTGTGATTCCATTATAATTTAAGGATTTAAAATAATATGTCGAATTTTCATTATTATATGTATTATTTACTTTATTATAAAAACTAACTATATCAACATATAAATAGTATTTATCTCCATCTGAATATAAAATATTATTACTATTAGTATCATTTATTAAAGTCATATCTACTGGTGTATATAATTTATATCCCTTTAAATATGTATTAGGTTTATTAGTTTCTTTTATATTAATATCTATTATTTCATCTATAGATAAATTATTTATATTATAACAACCTGTAAATAAGAATACCATAAATAATAATAAAATAATTTTTTTCAAATTAATCACCTCTTTTATAAACTTCTAGCATATAAATTGGATACCCTTTAGAAGAAAATTTATCTTCATATTCTGTATTTATATTATCACTTTTTTCATCATTATGCAAATCTAATGATATATCTTTTAATACATAACCATTATTTGAAAATGAAATAAGTGAATATTCAAATAACTTTCTATTATCTGTTTTTTGTTTTATTATATAGTCATTTTTAAATGTTTTTTCATATACTTTTATATAATTTGGACTAGTTAGTCTTCTTTTTATATTTCTTTTTTTTGGCCAAGGATCAGAAAAGTTTAAATATATAGTTTTTATTTCTTTATCAAATATTTGATCTATTTTATCAGCATCTATATTTATTAGTTTTAAATTTGGTAATTCTTGATCTATATTTTTTATACCTAGTGCTAAAACACTAGCATTTTTTTCTATACCTATAAAATTAATATCTTTATATCTTTTTGCATTTTCTATAATAAATTTACATTTACCCGTTCCAACTTCTAAATAAATGTCATTATTATTATCAAATACTTTATTCCAATTACCTTTATTTATATATGGGTTATCTATTACATATAAAGAATTTATTAATATCTCTTCTTTATTTTTTATATTTCTAATTCGCATTTATATCACCTATATTATTGTATCATGTATATTTTAATATGTAAATTAGGTAATTATTTAAATTAGTTAACCTTTGATTAACTATAATATTTTGTATTTTATAAGTTTAATTAGATAATTATTAATCAAGTTAACTTATGGTTACTTTAATATTTTATATTTTAATTTAAAAGTTATTAATTAGTTAACCAATGGTTAACTTTTATATTTTATATTTTTAATTTAATAGTTACCAAAAGGTTAACTAATAGTTAATTATGATACTTATATTTTTTTAATTCAGTTAGGTATTTATTAAAAAAAATTAACTTGAAGTTAACTACAACATTTCATATTTTTAAGTTTAATTAGGTAATTATTAAAAAAATTAGTTAACTTTGGTTAACTAATTA
>CAYSEZ010000002.1:0-3490 GCA_964430375.1 uncultured Mycoplasma sp.
TATATGATTAAAGGAAAACCATTTGTAAAATGGGCTGGTGGAAAAAGACAAATAATAGATAAATTAAAGAAATATATTCCAGAAGAGTTTGATACTTACTATGAACCTTTTGTCGGAGGAGGTGCTTTACTTTTTTATCTTTCACCTAAAAAAGCAGTTATAAATGATTCTAATAAAGAACTTATGAATGTTTATGAATGTATTAAAGATGAAAAAAAGTTTGAAGCAATGTGTAGAGAATTAAATCATCATGAAGTACTTCATAGTGAAGAATATTATTATCAAATTAGAAACTTAGATAGAGATAAAAAGAAATTTAATAAAATAGTAGATTATAAAAGAGCTGCAAGAACTATTTACTTAAATAAAGCTTGTTTTAATGGTTTATATAGAGTTAATAGTAAAAATGAATTTAATGTTCCATTTGGTAAAAAAACTAAAGTAAATACTTATGAAGGACAAAATTTAGGTATTATATGTGGATATTTAAACTATAATGATGTTAAGTTATTATCAATTGATTTTGAAGAAGCAGTAAAAGATGCAAAAAAGGGTGATTTTATCTATTTTGATCCACCATATGATTCTGATACTTCAACATTTAATAGTTATACTGAAGATGGTTTTGGAAAAGAAGAACAAAAACGTTTAGCTAGAGTATTTAAAGAATTATCTGATAAAGGTTGTTATGTTATGCTTTCTAATCATAATACAAGTTTAATAAATGAATTGTATAAAGATTATAATATTCATATAATTGAGGCAAAAAGAAATATTAACTCTAAAGGAACAGGTAGAGGTAAAGTAGAAGAAGTAATTATAACTAATTATTAAAATAAAAATAAAGATTGGATTTATTAAATAAGTAGAAAATTAACTACTTATTTTTTTGTCATAATAAGTATCTTCTAACTATTTAAAATATAAATAATATTAAATAGGTGATAAAAGTGTATAAAGGACTTACTATAAATGAAGTACTAAAATCTAGAAAAGAATATGGTAGTAATAGTTTAAGTAAAAATAAAAAGAATAGTTTTTTTAAAAGTTTTTTAGAAACACTAGGAGATCCAATAATAAAAATACTTATAATTGCTCTTTTTTTTAAAACAATAGTTCTATTTAAAAACTTTGATTGGTATGAAACTATAGGTATTTTAATAGCAATATTTTTAGCTAGTTTTATATCTACTATTAGTGAATATGGTAGTGAAAAAGCATTTGATAAATTACAAGAAGAATCTTCTAAAATAAAAACTAAAGTAAGAAGAGAAGGAATAACTAAGGAAATAGTAGTAGAGGACGTAGTGGTCGGAGATATAATTGTTTTAGAAGCTGGAGATAGAGTGCCTGCTGATGGAATATTGTTACTTGGAGAACTTTTAGTAGATGAATCAAGTTTAACTGGAGAATCAAAAGAAATATATAAAGATAAAACAAATAATAAATTATATAGAGGAACAGTTGTAATTTTAAAACAAGGTTTAATGAAAGTTACATCAGTCGGAGATAATACTTATTATGGTAGAATATCTAAAGAATTACAAGAAAAAAGTCCAGAAAGTCCTCTTAAAACAAGATTAAAAGTACTAGCAAATACAATTAGTAAAATAGGATATCTTGGAGCACTCTTAGGTTTTATATCTCATTTATTTTCATGTATTGTATTAAGAAATAACTATGATACTACTTTAATTATAGAAACATTAAAAAATATAAATTTAATGTCAAGTTACATCATAGAAAGTTTAACTCTTGCAGTTACTATTATAATTGTATGTGTACCAGAAGGTTTACCTATGATGATAACTTTAGTACTATCTTCTAATATGAAAAGAATGCTAAAAGATAATGTTTTAGTTAGAAAATTAGTAGGAATAGAAACTGCAGGTTCTTTAAATGTATTATTTTTTGATAAAACAGGTACTATTACTATGGGTAAACCAAAAGTAATTGGTTTTATTGATAATAAATTAGAGTTTTATACTAATAAGAATAAAATAAATAATAATGTGTTAAAAGAACTAATAGAGTTATCTTGTAAATATAATAATGATAGCACTTATGATGATAAAAATAATATAGTGGGTGGTAACACTACTGATAAAGCAATACTAGATTTTATAGGTAATATAAATAAAGATGTAAAAGTGTTATCAAGTACTTCTTTTTCTAGTAAAACAAAATATTCTAGTGCTAATATAATATATAAAAATAAAGAGTTAACCCTAGTAAAAGGTGCATTTGAACTTATATTACAAAAATCTAAATATTATTTAGATAATAATAGTAAAAAATTATTACTAAATAAACAAAAGTTAACTGGTAGTTTAAATAAATATTTAGAAGAAAAAACAAGAATAGTAGGACTTGCTATTTCTGATACTAATGAAATAAATAACTTAATACTACTTGGATTTATTTTAATAAAAGATAATGTAAGAAGTGAAGCTAAAAAGACTTTAGAAGAAATACATAATGCAGGTATTAATACTGTTATGATAACTGGAGATAATATTAAAACCGCTACAGCAATTGCTAAAGAAGTAGGTATATTAAGTAATCCTGATGATATTGTAATAGATAGTTTATCTTTAAATAAACTTACTAAAGAAGAAATAAAAAATATATTTCCTAATTTAAAAGTAGTAGCAAGAGCACTACCTACTGATAAAAGTATGCTTGTAGATATAGCAAAAGAATTAAACTTAGTAGTAGGTATGACCGGAGATGGTGTAAATGATGCACCCGCTCTTAAAAAAGCAAGTGTAGGTTTTTCACTAGGAAGTGGTACAGAAGTAGCTAAAGAAGCAAGTGATATAGTAATACTAGATGATAATATTTCTTCAATTAGTAAAGCAATTTTATTTGGTAGAACTATTTTTAAAAGTATTAGAAAATTTATTATATTTCAATTAAGTTTAAATATATGTGCACTTTTTATATCAATAGTAGGTCCTATTATTAATGTAGAAACTCCTGTTACAGTAATGCAAATGCTATGGATAAATATGATTATGGATACCCTAGCAGCTCTTGCTTTTTCATATGAAGCCCCTTTAAAAGAATATATGAATGAAAAACCAAAGAAAAAGGAAGAAAAAATAATAAATAAATATATGACTAATGAAATACTAGTATCAGGTATATATTCTTCTATTTTATGTATATTGTTTTTAAAATTACCTTTATTTAAAAGTTTTTTTAGATATTCAGAAGATAATAAATACTTAATGACTGCTTTCTTTGGATTATTTATATTTATAGGTATATTTAATAGTTTTAATGCTAGAACTAGTAGATTAAACTTATTAAAAGGTATTTATAAAAATAAAATATTTCTTACTATAATATCATTTATAGTAGTAGTACAACTAATACTTATTTACTATGGAGGAGATATTTTTAGAACATATGGATTAACTTTTAAAGAACTTGAAATAATGATACTAGTAGCATTTTCTATTATACCTATAGATTTAATTAGAAA
>CAYSEZ010000002.1:3590-37952 GCA_964430375.1 uncultured Mycoplasma sp.
TTGAAATAATGATACTAGTAGCATTTTCTATTATACCTATAGATTTAATTAGAAAGATAATATTAAGATTAAAAAATAAAGATACTTTAATATAAAAAGTAAAAATCGGAGCTAAGAAGCATGTTATCCGAGTTTTACTTTAATTTTTTTAAAAGTTTCTTTAGATATTCGGAAGATAATAAATATTTAATGACTGCTTTTTTTGGATTATTTATATTTATAGGTATATTTAATAGTTTTAATGCTAGAACTACTAGATTAAATTTATTAAAAGGTATATATAAAAATAAAATATTTCTAATTATTATATCATTTATAGTAGTAGTACAATTAATACTTATTTATTATAGGGGAGATATTTTTAGAACATATGGTTTAACTTTTAAAGAACTAGAAATAATGATACTAGTAGCATTTTCTATTATACCCATAGATTTAATAAGAAAATTAATATTAAGATTAAAAAATAAAGATATTGATATAATTATATAAGTAAAGATGAAAATTTGACTTTTTGTCCATTTTAGTGTATAATATAGCTAATTTAAAGGGGGATATTATGGATAGAGAAAATTTTTATAAATTATTTACTAAGGTTTTATCTTTAATAGAAGATGAAAGGTATGTATGTGTTATAAGTCGTGATAATAAGGCATCTTATAAAGATATTAATTATGCGTTAGTTACTATTTATGATAGTTATAATGTTACTACTAGTATGAAAGATATTAGTTTTACTGAAAATGTTGTAAGAAGTAAGTATTATGATTTTACTTATTATCAAAGTGAAAAAGAAGAGTTTAATACAGAGGTTATATCATTAGAGGAAATAAAGAAAATATTATTACAACATATAATAGAATTTCCTTATTTATTATTTTTATATACACTTATAGTGGATAAATATAATGAATTAAAAGATAATATTTATTCTTCTTCGTTAAATATAATATATTTAAATGATCCAGTAAAATTAGTATTAAGTGATGAAGAAATAGAGGATATTGTTTCTATTATGGGAAAATATTATAAAGAAGAAAAAAATATAAAAACTAGATTAAGAAAAAAAGAATTTTAAAAAACTATTAATTTTAAAATTCTTTTTGTATTAGAAAAATTCTTTTTTGCTACTTTTTCTAAAACTTCTTTACCATACTTTTCTATTAATTCTTCACCAATTTTATCTACATTTGATCCTGATCCTTTTGGAAGAGGAGTGTTATATTTATCAGATAATTTATCAAATTCTTTAATAAAAATATATCTACTTATTAAAGAAGCACACGCTACTGCATAGTTTTTATCTTCTGCTTTAGTCATAAAAGTAATATTTCTTACTACATTATCTATATCTTTTAAATAATTATAATAACTATTTTCTTTAGCAAATTCATCTACTATAACGTATTCTATATCTTTTACTTCTTGTAACATAGAGTATAATACTTTATTATGCATAATAGCTTTTATTTTATTCATATTAGTTTCTTTACTATATTTTTCATTATATTCTTCATTACTTAATATAATACTTTTATACTTTATTACATTTATTATTTCAGGTACTATTTTTAATATTTTTTCATCAGTAAGTTTTTTAGAATCAGCAACTCCAAGTTCTTTTAAGAAAGGGATTTCTTCTTTTTTTACATATGCTGCAGTTACTACAATAGGACCAAAATAATCACCAGTTCCTACTTCATCAGATCCAATAGAAGTAACATTTAAATATTTGGTTTCTTTTATTTCTTTTTTATCATTATTAATTACAGCGCCCCACATATTAGCATCTATATCTGCGCTTATTCCTTGAAACATAGCTTTACCTGAATTATATAGGGTAATAATAGTATCTTCTTCTTGTGCCTGAAATATAGCATATGGTGGTGTTTTTTCTCTTACTTTATCTTTATAATATTCAATCATTTTTTGTTTGGTTTCTTCATCAACTTTTATAACAACATTCATAAAATCAACTCCATATAAATTATTATAGCATATTTTTAAAAAATAAGTTATAATTATTATAAGGAGAGTGAATATTTATGCAAATGACAGATATTTTAATTATTTTACTTATATTATCTTTCGGGGTAACAGGGTTAAAAAATGGTTTTTTTAAACAAACAGTATTAACAATAGGTACAATACTTGTATTTGTATTATCTTATAAATTTAAAGATTATATAGCAAATTTTTTAAGTTTTCATTTGCCATTTTTTAATTATACAGGGCCTTTTGAAGGACTTACTACAATAAATATTATTTTATATCAAATGATATCTTTTATATTTGTATTTTTATTATTAACTTCAGTACTAGTAGTACTTTTAAAAGTAACTGGTGTATTTGAAAAAATATTAAAATTTACTATAGTACTAGGAATACCTTCAAAAATATTAGGTTTTATAGTAGGGTTAATCGAAGGATATGTTGTAGTATTTATTGCATTATTTTTCTTAAGTCAACCTGCAGTTAATATTGATATAATAAATGATTCTACATTAAAACCAGTAATACTTAATTCTTCACCAGTATTATCTAATGTAGTAAAAAATACTAATGATACAATTAAAGAATTATATGTATTAGTAAAAGATTATACAGTAACACAAGATAAAGATAGTTTTAATAAAAATAGTATAGATATAATGCTTAAAAATAAAGTAATAACTATAGAATATGTAGAAGAGTTAATAGAAAGAAATAAACTTGATATAACTATTAATAGTGTATTAGATAAATATAGATAGGAAGTACTTTATGAATAAAAAAGATTTAATTTTAAATGATAATGAAATATCAGAAGTTAATACAATATATAATGATATAAGAGAAAAAGTAATTAATGCTAGATCTAAAATGTTAAAACAAATAGATACTACTATGACTGAAGTATATTGGTATGTTGGTAAAACAACGTCAGAATTATTTAATAAAGCTGGCAATGATATATATGGAAAAAAATTAATCGAAGTTTTATCATCTAAATTACAAAAAGAGTTTGGCAATGGATTTTCTCCTGTTAGTATAAGACGTATGCGTAGATTTTATGAGTATTATCCAATATGGTCGACAGTGTCGACCGAATTGTCATGGGCTCACTTTCAAGAACTAATTAGGATAGATAGAAAAGAAGAAAGAGATTTTTATGAAGAAGAAACTATAAAATCAAACTGGGGATGTAGAGAACTACGTAGACAAATTAATACAAAATTATATGATAGATATTTAATATCTCCAAATAAAAACTTAATTATGAGTGAATCAAAAAAAGATTTAATAGTAAAAGATCCTGAAGAATTATTAAAAAGTCCATATATTTTTGAGTTCGCAGGATTAAAAGAAAATAGAAATTATTTAGAAAATGATTTAGAAAAAGCATTATTAAATCATTTAACAGAATTTTTATTAGAACTTGGTAGAGGATTTTCATTTGTAGCAAATCAACAAAGAATTAAAATAGGAGAAGAATATTATTATCCAGATCTTATCTTTTATAATAGACTTGCTAAATGTTTCGTAATAATAGATTTAAAAATAGGTAAACTTTCACATCAAGATATTGGACAGATGCAAATGTATGTAAATTATTATAAGAAAACACAAATGATTGAAGGAGAAAATGAACCTATTGGGATACTACTTTGTGCAGATAAGGATAATGCAGTAGTAGAAATGACTTTAGGAGATAATGTTAAAAATATATATGCTTCAAAATATTTAACATATATGCCTTCAAAAGAAGAACTTATTAAAATAATAAAAGAAGAAAGAGAATTATTAGAATTAAATATAGAATAAGAAAGGAAATAAATATGATAATAAACTTAAATAATGAAGATTTTAATGAATTAATAAAAGATAACACAGTAGTAGTAGATTTTTATGCTAATTGGTGTGGTCCTTGTAAAATGTTAGGACCAGTCCTAGAAGAAATAGCAAAAGAAAAAAATATTAAATTAATAAAGGTAGATGTAGATAAACATGATACTTTAGCAAGAAATTATGGTGTTATGTCTATACCATATGTATTAATATTTAAAAATGGGGAAATAAGTAATAAATTTATAGGTTATATGCCTAAAAATAGTATATTAAAAGAATTAGAAAAATAGTTTACATTTCTAATTTTTTTTAATTTATATTATTGTAAATATAAATTAAATATGATAAAATTATTTTATAAGTAAAGTAGAGAGTGATTATATGAAACTAAAGGAAAAATTAAAAGAAAATAAAAATTTAAAAACTATTATTTTAATAATTATAGCTATATTAGTAATAACAGGTATAACATATGCTAGTTTTAATATAAATTTTGAGGGTTTAATAAATATAAAAACTGATAGTCCCTCTATTAGTTTAACATATGAAGAACCTCCAACAGCATTAGAACAAACTAATTCTATATTAACTAGAGAAGAGTATAAAACAAGTAATGATTATTTTGAATTTAAAGTATCTAGTACTAGTAGTATTATTTATAATTTATATTATAATATTTATTTAACTGAAAAAAAAACTAATACTTTATCTAAAGATAATTTATATATTTATTTAACTAAAGTAGATAATAATATTGAAGAAGAAGTATTAGAACCTACTTTAGTAAGTAGTTTAAAAAAACACTCTAATTATGATAATAGTTATATAATAACTTCTGATACTTTTGAGTTTTTAACTGAAACAAATGAAACAAAAGAAATAACATATAGATTAAGAATATGGAATGAACCAAATAATTCATCTGATTCAATAACAATTAAAGGGGGTATATACGAATATACAGTAAATGTAGATACTTACGAACCAATAACTGGTTTATCAGTAATAAAAAGTCAAGTTAAAACAACAAATATAAGTTATAAATATGTAAATGGCGCAAATAAAACAATAGATGGAGTAGCATATAACACAGATGATAATGGAGTATTCCTATATGATGGAACAGATGATAATGGAGGAAGTTATCCAATATATTACTATAGAGGTAATGTTACAAACAATAATGTAATATTTGGAGGATTCTGTTGGAAGATCGTCAGAACAACATCAACTGGAGGAATAAAACTAGTATATAACGGAACACCATCTAATGGAGCATGTAGTAATACAGGAACATCTAGTCAAATTAGTACTAGTGCATTCAGTAGTAGTTATACCTCCCCAGCCTATGTAGGATATATGTATGGAACAGTATATGAATATAGTAGTAAATCACCAACAGGTACAATAATATATGGAAATGATGTAACATATTCTGATGGAACATATACATTAGTAGATACAACAACATCAACATCATGGAGTAATGACAGAACAACCCTAGCAAATGGATATCACTATACATGCTTTAGTAGTGATACAACATGTACAAGTGTATATTATATAATATATTTTGGTAACTTAAGTACTGCATATTATCTAACATTTACAAATGGAGATAATCTAGATAGTGCAAAGACAAAGATGTATACAAATACAACAAATAGTACAATCAAAGCAACAATAGATGATTGGTATAAAACTAATCTAACAAGTTATACAAATTATCTAGAAGATACAATATTCTGTAATGATAGGTCAGATGCAACAAGCACATCTTATAGTGGCCCTTTAGCAAGTAAAGATACAAATAATGGTTATTCATATTTTAAAAGCTATGAAAACACAGAAAATGGAACGCCAAGCCTAGAATGTACAAATCAAAATGATAGATTTAGTTTAAGCACAAATAACGGAGGAACAAGTGGATATGGAAATAATGCATTAACATATCCAGTAGGATTACTAACCTTAGATGAAGCTGAACTAGCAGGTTCACAGTTTGTATCTAGTCATAGTAATTATTATCTATACACAGGACAATATTTCTGGGTTCTTTCCCCTGCTGGGTGGGGCAGCGATTGGGCTGACGGTGGTCGTGTGTACTCGAGTGGTGTCCTGGACTGGGTCAACGTGGATGGCAGTGGCGGCGTGCGTCCTGCCGTTTCGCTCCAACTTGGAACAGAGTTTGAAGCAGGAACAGACGGATCTGCGAGCAATCCATATGTTGTGAAAACTTCGTAAAATCACAGTACCTGTTCCACACTCCGCGTAAGCGGCCTTCAGAAGTCAGCGGAAACCCTTCCGCTGACCTACCGCAGTCGTCTTCTGAAGATGATATTGTCAATCCAAAAGTTTTTTTGGGGTGATGCAGAAATAAAATTAGAAGGTCCTCTTGTTCTTCCTGAATGGAAGAACAAGAGGCGAATAAAAATTTGAAATTTAACTCTTTTTGTGAGAGTGATATAATTAATAATTTAAGGAGGAAAAGTATGGCTTTTGATAAATTAAAAAAGATGATAGGTGATGATATTGGAGAACCTATTAATAGTGTAAATGATGATGAGTATTATGAAACTAAAAATGGTTTTAATGAGGTTTCTAATGGAGGTAGTAAGATGATTCTTTTAGAACCTCGTGCTTATTCTGAATCTCAACAAATAGTTGATTATATTAAGGCTAGGAGTGCAGTTGTAGTTAATTTGAAAAGGGTAACTCCAGAGCAAGCTAAAAGAATAGTAGATTTTCTTTCTGGAGCGGTTTATGCTTTAAAAGGGGAACTTCAAAAGTTAGGTAATGGTATATTTTTATGTACTCCAAATAATGTTAATGTTGAAGGTAAAATAGGAGTAGAGGAGAAAGCAAAGGCAAGTAAAAAAGAAGAATATGATTGGGATTAGAGGTGATTAGATGGATAATTTTAATGAGGAGCATTTAGGATATAGGAAACAAGAGGTTAATGAGTTTGTAGATTATGTTATAAAGAAGACTGAAGAGAATATATCTACTATTAAGAGTCAAAAAGATGAAATACTTCGTTTAACTAATGAACTTGAAGAGTATAAACGTTTATATTTGACTAATTTTAAAATTAATAATCCATCTTATTTATCTGAAAAAGAGGCTGATTTAATTATTAAGGAAGCTAAGGATAATGCTAGTCGTATTGTTAATGATGCTTTGTTAAAAGCAGAGAAGGTTGAGAATCAAAAGGAACTTTTAAATAAGAGTATAAAGATGTATAAGAAAAAGATTAGAAGTACTTTAATGGAACAATTAGATATTTTAGAGGATATAGAGATTTTATAATCTTTTTTTTAAAAAAATAATGAAACTATTCAGTTTCATTATTTTCATTATTGGATGTTTCGTTATTATCTACTTCTGTTTCATTATTATCTATTTCTATATCATTATTATCTATAATTGGTGTTTCTATGATTTGTTCTTCTACTTTAGATATTGTTAGGGTTATACTACCACTAATTAAATCTATTCTTTTATTAGATGGTAGGCTTTGGTTTATAACAATTCCATTTTTATAACTATTATCTGTTATTGTTTGGTATTCTATTTTGTATGAAATGTCATTATTTTTTAACCAGTTAGTTGCTTCTTCTTCTGTTTTTCCTACTAAGTTTATAAGTAAATTATAAGTTGTAGTAGCAGCTAAATTATCTTTTCCTATTGTTTCTAATTCATATTCTTCTTCTATATTGAAGTCAAATTCTTTTACTGTTTTTGTTTTTGTTAATTCTAGGTTTTGTTTCATTATATTTACTATTTGTTCTAGACTACTTTTATTTGGTATATAGTTATAAAGTACTAATTGTATTGATTCATCATATATCATTTGACTAGATCCTGATAAATATAATTGTTGTATACTTATTAGATTACTATATTCAGAACTTGTTAATATTATATTTTTAAATATTTCATAGAAAGATAATATTTGTTTAGTAGTAAAGTTAGTATCCATATTTTGACTTACTGCATCTAGTATTTCTAAGGCTTGTCCAGCACTTCTTATTTCTTTTGCTTTATTTAGTATTCCTTTGATTACTTCTTGTTGATTTAATCCTCTTTGGAAGTCACCTGTTGCAAATGTTTTTCTATGTCTAGCTAGTGCTAGGGCTTGTTCTCCATTTATTGTATGAACCCCTTTTTCTAGACATATTAAGTTTTCTGTTTTTGTTGATCTATTAGAATTTGATTCACAGAAATCTTTTGGTACATCTACTTCAATACCTCCTAGGGCATCTACTAATTTTACTACTCCTTTAAAGTTAATTTTTGCATAATAATTTATATCAATACCAGTAAATTTTTCTATTGTTTTAATCATACAACTTTCACCTTGCCATGCTGCATGAGTAATTTTGTTTTCTTTACCATTAAATCCTGAACATGGAATAGAAACATATGTATCTCTTGGAATGCTTAACATAGTAGCATTTAATGTTTTTGGATTAAATGTAATAAGCATTAATGCATCTCCATTACCGGTTGCATTTTTATCTAATGTTTCTGCTGTACTATCTATTCCCATAATTAATACTGTAAATGGTTCTTCTATTTTATCACTTGTATTAAAACTAGTTAGTTCTTCACCTGATAATTTAGATATTTCATTTTTTGTATATTTTTTACTTTTTTCATATATTATTTTTGTTTCAGATTCAATATTTTCATAATCTTCGATTGATTTAAACATACTAGGGTAATTACTTGAAATAATAATAGCATCTATATTTTTGTTATATAATTCTTTTATAAGTTCTGTAAATGTTTCACATTCTACTATTGTATTATTTTTTTCTAAATTATATTCATTAATTATTTCTTTTCCTATTATGTATCCATCTATTGAAGTATTATCATTTATAATACCAATTTTTATATCTTTTATTTCTTTGATATCATTATATTCAGAATCTTTTAGGACTACAATTGCACTAGTATATGTTATTTTATCTTTATTCATATTATCAAGTGATGAATAAGTTTTAAATATGAAATACCCTATAAATCCTTGAATAAATATTAATATAGAACTAATTATAATAAATAATATATATTTTGCTAATGTATTTTTTTTAATTAATTTTCTAAGTAATAATATTAATATAAAGTTTATAACTAAAGTAAGTATCATAACAAAATATCTTATTTCTGTTTCAATACCATTTATTAAATAAATAGAGTATATTAAGAAAATCATTGCTAGGATTGTTAGAATAGTAAATATATCTCTAGTTATTTTTATTTCTTTTTTTATTTTTTTCTTTTCTTTATTTTCTTTCATAACTTCACCTTAATTTATTGTTATAGTTTTTGTAAATGTTTTTGTTTCATCTTTATATGTAGCAATATATGTAATTTGATATTCTCCTTTTTTAGAGGTATCTATAGCATATACTGTTTTATTAGAAGATAGGTCTGTTATTGTTTTGGTAACAGTAATAAAACTAGTTACATCAATACCATCTTCTGTAGCGCTAATAGGGTTAGAGTTTTCAGTGTATGTGTCATTTATATTTAAGTTTATATTAGTGGAATCATTAAATGTAAATTCTATGTTAGAACTGATAGTAAAAGTGCTACCGGAACTTTTATTTGATTCTACTTTTTCATATGATGTTTTAACTACATAAGTACCATATGGATTATCAGTAGAGTAGTTATAATAATTATTTGTTGTACTTCCTATTTCTTCTCCATTAAAGTAAATAAAGTATTTAATTTCTCCATTTGTTTCTTTATTTATATCAGATGGATATGAAACAGAGTCCCATGTAATTTTTGAAGTACCATTTGAATAGTTAACATTTAGTCCTGTTACATTTTCAATTGTTTTATATTTACTTGATTGTTCAGTTGGTTCTGTACCTCTTTTAAATAATTCAGTTATTATCATATTAGATGGAGTATTTTCACTAGGAAGTAGTTCTGTACCTTTTTCTATTTTTACTGATACAACACTTGATGGTTTTTTAAATGTTGTTCCATCATTATCAAATACTGCTTTAGCAAGTGCACGATATAATTTATTTCTATGAGTAACCATTTTTGATTGTACTATGTATTGACCTTCGACATTTTCGTTATAACCGGTCCACATAGCCATTGATATATTTGAAGTATATCCGGCGATCCAACCATCTGGAGCGGCACTACTAGGGTATTTATAAAGTTTTCGTGTTGCTTCATCATAGTTAGTTGAACCAGTTTTAAGTGCAACTTGATCTTTAACTGCACTATTAACTCCGGTAGATATAGCTACTTCTTTAAGGATATCTGTTATCATGTATGCTGTAGAATCACTCATTGCTTTTACTTTTTCACTTTCAAAGTCATCAATTACTTCGTTAGTTTCTCTTAATACTATTTTGTTAACTGCATATGGTTCATAGTAATAACCACCGTTTGAAAATGCTGCATAAGCTCCGGCTAACTCTAGAGGGGAAGCGCCATTAAATGCTCCAAGAGAGTGAGCTTCATGGATATAAGTACTATTTTCACTTTCATATTCTGGCTCTATTCCTAAAGTTGTTACAAATTTATTAATTTGTGAATTTTCTAATTCTTGGAATGCTTTAACTGCAGGGACATTTCTAGAATCTGCTAGTGAATATCTTAATGTGATTTCTCCTTTATATGCTAAGTCATAATTTACTATTTTTTCTGTACTACCAGTATAATAGTGAGGCTCATCATCAAATATATGACCGGTAGACCAATTTAAATATTCAATACCTGGTCCATAATCAAATAATGGTTTTGCAGTAGATCCTATTTGTCTTTTTATATCAGTTGCATAACTAAAAATACGTTCTCCAGTTCTATTTCTTGCTCCAGCGATTGCTATTATTTTACCAGTATTACTTTCTATGGCAACTGCACCAGCTTCAATTGTTTTATTTGGCCATGTATATGTTTCTCCATCAAATACTTTTCTTACTGCAAGTTGTTTTTCTGAATCCATATTTGTATATATAATCATTGGAGTAACGTATGGATCAAGACCAGTTTTTTCTTGTATTTCTTTTAATACATAATCTATATAATCTTGATATTCATTTTGTGATTTGTTAGAATTACTACTAATTAAATCTTCAATTGGAATAGAAAGTACTATATCTTTTTCTTCTTCAGTTATATATCCGTGTTTAACCATTAAAGATAATACTGTTTCTTGTCTTTCTCTAGTGTTTTCTGGATATACAGTAGGATCATAACTAGTAGGAGCTTGGAATAGTCCAGCGATAATTGAGGCTTCAGCAAGATTTATTTCACTAGTACTTTTACCAAAATAACTTTGACATGCTTGTTCTACACCATAAGAGTAATTACCAAGATATGGAACATTTACATAAAATTCTAATATTTCTTGTTTAGTAAATGCTTTTTCTATTTTAAATATTGATAAATAAATATCAGTAAATTTTCTTATAATTCCTTCAATACCAGAAGCTTCAGTAGAAGTAAAATTATTTTTAGCTACTTGCATTGTAATAGTAGAACCTCCGCCAGCATCAGAAGAACCAAGTACTTGTCCTAAAACTGCTTTAAAGAATCGTGGAGCGTCTAATCCATTATGTTGAAAATATCTAGAATCTTCAGTTGCTACAATTGCATTAACTAATACTTCAGGCATATCATTATAAGTTATTTTTTCACGTTTTTCACTACCTAAAGTTGCTACTAATTTATTACTATTATCATATACAAGAGAAGTTTCTCTTCGATCAAGTTTTTCAACATCAAATTCTGGTGATGCTATTACTATATATATAAAGAAAGCAGTAAAAGCTAAGATAGCAAGTATTCCCATTATAAGAACAAATATAAGTAAGCTTTTAATTATTTTTCTTTTAGGACTGTTTTTAGGATTATTATCAAGTACTTTAGTACATAATATTATTAATATAAAAACAAATGTTCCTAGAAATGCAATCAAACTACCAAAGAATAAATAACATAGTATAAATACTAAAATAGTCATTATACTTAAAAATATTAAATATCTTTTTGATAATTTTTTAACTTTACTTTTAATTTCTTCTTTATTAATTTTTCTTTTTTTAGCCTTTATTTTATCTTTTTTAACTTCTTTTTTATTCATTTTTTATTCCTCCATATTCTTTAATTATATTTATATAATCTACACTAGGCATTATTTTTTGTTTTATTAAATAACCTTTATCCTTTATATAATCTATTGGTATAGATTTTCTATCATTATTATCTATAAATTCTAAAAAGTCTTTAGCAAATAATAAGTATGTTTCTTCTAATTTAGTAAATCTAATTATTAAAAAACAAATACCTTTTTCTTTTTCTATTCTTCTTAAATGATTTATTTGATGTTTATGAATATTAGCAAGTGGAAAACTTGTTTTACTTTTTGTTTCTTTTGCCTCAAAATCGACATAATGTGAGTCATATATACCATTATAATCTGTAGTAGAGGGTTCTAAAAAGTAAGCATCTACTATTTTTGCTCCTAGTTGTTTTACAACTTGTATAGGAGTTGGTTTTTTATAAATAACTGCGATATTATTATCTAAATAATATTTATTAGTTTCATTTATTTCATGTTCTAGAGTCATTCCTCTATTAGCATAATTTTTATATTTGGTATTACTTTTAGTAATGTTGTTTGGATATTTTATCAAATTAATCACCATATTAAAATTATACTACATAAATGATAAAATATCTAGATTTATAGAGTAAATATTTAAAAGAAAGTGTAAGGTGACAATATGGATAATACAAGTTTATCTTTATTACTTAAAGATATGTTAGTAAAAACTAAGTATGTAAAGTTAAAAATGGAGTATGAAATGTTAAAAAAATAGATTATGCTATTCTTTTTCTTAAAGTTTTATGATAAAATAACTAGAGAAAGAGTGATGTATATGGATATAAATAAAATAAGAAATTTTTCTATAATTGCACATATTGATCATGGTAAATCAACTCTTGCAGATAGGATATTAGATGTAACTGGTGCAATTAGTGAAAGAGAAAAGAAAGAACAATTATTAGATTCAATGGAACTAGAAAGAGAAAGAGGTATTACTATAAAGTTAAATGCTGTTTCTTTAAAATATAATTATAATGGAGAAATATATAATTTAAATTTAATAGATACTCCAGGACATGTAGATTTTACATATGAAGTATCTAGGTCTTTAGCAGCATGTGAAGGTGCAATACTAGTAGTAGATGCTACTCAAGGTATTGAAGCGCAAACACTAGCTAATTTATATCTTGCTTTAGATAATAATTTAGAAATAATACCTGTTATTAATAAGATAGATTTACCTAATGCAGATCCTGAAAAAGTTACTAATGAGCTTATAGATACTTTAGGATTTAAAAGGGAAGAAATAGTTTTATGTAGTGCTAAAGAGGGTATAGGTATAAAAGAATTACTTGATAAAGTAGTAGAAAAAGTGCCTTGTCCTAAGACAAATGGTGAAAAGTTAGAAGCTTTAATATTTGATTCAATTTATGATCCATATCGTGGTGTAATACTTTCTGTTAGAATAGTAAATGGATCTTTAAAAAAGGGAGATACTATTTTAATGAAAAAAACAGGTGCTACATATGAAGTTGTATCACTATCTATTAATACTCCAAAAGAGATAAAAGTAGAAAAGTTAGAATCAGGTGAAGTAGGTTATGTTTTTGCAAGTATTAAAAGTATATCTGATGTAAGAGTTGGAGATACTATTACTTTAAAAAATGATCCATGTCTTGAAGCATTATCTGGTTATAAAGAAATTAAACCGTTTGTTTACTGTGGTATTTATCCAATAGATTCAAAAAGATATGAAGATTTAAAAGAAGCCTTAGAAAAATTAAAATTAAATGATGCATCACTATCATATTTTCCTGAAACTTCTAGTGCATTAGGTTTTGGTTTTAGATGTGGTTTTCTAGGATTACTTCATATGGATGTAACTCGTGAAAGAATAGAAAGAGAATTTAAAATAGATTTAATTGCTACTAGTCCATCAGTTATATATGAAGTAGAAAAAACAAATGGAGAAATAATTATGGTAGATGCTCCAAGTAAATTACCTGATAAAGTATTAATAAAAGAAATAAAAGAACCATATATTAGAGCAAGTATTTTTACACCAAGTGCTTATATTGGTCCTATTATGGAATTATGTCAAAATAAAAGAGGTAATTATATATCTTTAGAATATATAACTCCGACAAGAGTTAATATTCATTATGAAATACCTTTATCTGAAATAGTATATGACTTCTTTAATAAATTAAAAAGCGCTACTAAAGGGTATGCATCATTTGATTATGAAATAATAGGTTATAGAAAAAGTGATTTAGTAAAACTTGATATCTTATTAAATGGAGAAATAATAGATGCATTAAGTGTTATTGTACATAAAGATTTTGCTTATGATAAGGGTAGAGTAATAACAGAAAATTTAAAGAAAATTATACCTAGACAAATGTTTGAAGTACCAGTACAAGCTGCAATTGGAACAAAAGTTATTGCAAGAGAAACAGTAAAAGCAATGAGAAAAGATGTACTTGCTAAATGTTATGGTGGAGACGTATCTCGTAAAAGAAAACTTTTAGAAAAACAAAAAGAAGGTAAAAAGAAGATGAAAACTATAGGTAGTGTAGAACTTCCTACTGATGCTTTCTTATCAATATTAAAAGTAGATGATGATTAATGTATGGATATAAAGCATTTAATAAAGGTTTAACTGATAATTATGGTAATATTTATGAGTTAAATAAAAATTATTTTTATGATGGTAATATTAAATTTAAACAAAGTGGTTTTCATTTTTGTGAAAATTTAGAAGATGTTTTAAGATATTATAATTCATTTGAAAGAGATATAGAAATATGTTTAATTAAAGCATTTGGTAATATAGTAACTTATAATGATGAATATTATGGATATTATAATATGCATTCTTCATCTAATTTTATGATTTTAAAAGTTTTATCTAGAAAAGAAATTATAGATATTATGTTAAATACTAATGAAGTTAGAATATGTAGATTTATTATGGGTTTTAAGTTAACAGAAGATGAAATAGATATTATATTAAATAAATTTAATAGTAAAATGATTATAGATTATATTTCTTATTATCAAAAAAATGATAAAGATGTTTTTAAAAGAGCAAGAAGGTAACTTTAGGTTAAAAACTTACTATGAAAGTCTTGACTGAAATAAAATATGGTGCAGTGTATTAGTACAGGAGCAGAAATGCTTAGATAGTATATATATACTATGACAGGTGCCGATAGGCATATACAAAAGATTAGTCAAGAGATTAATCTTTTTTTATTTATAAGGAGGACATATGAAAAGTATTTATATACATATACCATTTTGTAATAAAATATGTACTTATTGTGACTTTTGTAAAATATATTATAATAAATCTTTAGTAGATAAATATTTAATAGAATTAGAAAAAGAAGTGTTTTCTTTATATAAAAATGAAGTGATAAAAACTCTATATATTGGGGGAGGCACTCCTTCTTCTTTAGATAAAGATGAACTTATTAAGTTATTTTCTATTACTAATAGAATTAAATTATCTAAAAATTATGAATTTACTTTTGAATGTAATATAGAAAATATAAATGAAGATTTATTAATATTATTAAAAAATAATAAAGTAAATAGAATTAGTATAGGTATAGAATCTTTTAATAAAGATATATTAAATATATTAGGTAGAAGTTATAATTTTTCTATAAAAGAAAAAATAGATTTAGTAAAAAAATATTTTATTAATATAAATATAGATTTAATATATGGAGTAAATAATGAAACTATAGAAATATTAGATAATGATTTAGATGAATTTTTAAAACTTAATGTTCCTCATATATCTATTTATTCACTTATTTTAGAGAATAATACTATGTTAAAAATAAATAATTATAAAGAAATAGATGATGAATTAAATAATAAAATGTATTATTATATAATAAAAAAATTAAAAGATAATGGTTATATTCATTATGAAATAAGTAATTTTTCTAAAAAAGGATATAGTTCAAAACATAATTTAACATATTGGAATAATGAAGAGTATTATGGTTTTGGACTAGGATCTGGTTTTTATATTAATGGTATAAGGGGTTCTAATACTAGAAGTTTATCTAATTATTTAAAGGGAAATTATGTATTAGAAAAAGAAGAAATGAAAAAGAAAATAAATATGGAAAATGAAATGATTCTAGGACTTAGAAAGATAAAAGGAGTAAGTAAAAGTAAGTTTTATAAAAAGTATAATGTTAATATAAGTGATGTATTTGATACTAGTAAGTTAAAAGAAAATAAAAATTATTACTATATAGATAGTAAATATTTATTTATATCTAATTATATACTTGAAGATTTTATAGATAGTTAAAAAAATCAAAAAAGTACTTGAAATAAGTGCCTATATTGAGATTGTATAATATGGTGTGTAAATTATAAATTTACATATCATATTTTTTGATGATAAAAAATTATAATAAGGAGGAAATAAATAGCAAGAATTAAAATTAGTAGATTATACTAAAAAACTAATATTTAACTTGAAATTTAATATAAAAAATAGTATAATATGCTTTATACTTTATATGTATGTGGAGGTTTTTATGAAGAAAAAAATGGATAAAAAAGTTTATAATTATTTTATGGAAGCAAAAAAAACACATAATATTAATTTAATGAGAAAGTTATACGAGACATATAATAATGAATATATGATTAAGTTTGAATATGCAAAAATGTTGTCAAAAAAAGGATGTTATAATGAAGCAAGAATAATTTTTGAAGAATTATTAAAAGAAGAATATGATATATATGTATTATTTGAATTAGGTGTATTAGAAAAGAAAGTAGGTAATATAGATATAGCAAAAAGTTATTTTGAACAACTTTTAAATTCAAGGGTAAAAACATCTGCATTATTTGAACTTGGAAAGATAGAAAGAAAAATAGGTAATAATATAAAAGCAAAAAAATATTTTATGGAATTACTTGATAGTGATAAAAGACCTTATATATTATTAGAATTAGGTTTAATAGAACAAGAAGAAAATAATATAAAAGATGCTAGATACTATTTAGAAAAAGCAATTAATACAGAAACTAGAATTAAAGCATTATTTGAACTTGGAAAGCTGGAAGAAGAACAAAATAATATAGATAAAGCAAAATATTGTTTTGAATTGTTACTAGAAAGTGATAAAAAAATGCATGCACT
Source organism: uncultured Mycoplasma sp. (assembly GCA_964430375.1). Taxonomy (GTDB): domain Bacteria; phylum Bacillota_I; class Bacilli_A; order RF39; family UBA660; genus HGM10836. The sequence continues at coordinate 20,696 of CAYSEZ010000002.1, forward strand.
ATTTAAATTAGGTAAAATAGAAAAAGAACTAGGTAATATAGAAAAGGCTAAATATTATTTTGAAAGAATATTATCTAAAGAATATAATGTATATGCTTTATTAGAATTAGGTTTAATTGAATATAATTTAGGTAATATAGAAAAATCAAAAGAATATTTAGAAAGTATAATTAATACAAAAAATAAAGTATACGCAATCTCTAATTTAATATTTTTAAGTATAAAAGAAAATAATTTTGAAGAAGCATTTAATTATATAGAATGTTTAGATAATGATTTATTAAATGGTTATTTTAGTTTTGAATTATATATTATGAAAGAATTAAATATCTTCTTTAAAAATTATAAATATACTAATAGTTATAATAATTTACAAATAATAGATTATGATGAATATCTAGCGGTAGAACATATAGTAGAAAGACATAAAAAAGATTTTTCTTCTGATATAGATATTTATAAGTTATTTAATGATATAAAAGATGAACTTACTATAGAAAATAAAAAACAAATATTAACACTTAATGATGTATATGAAATTAAAATACCTAACATAGCTATAAATAGTGATATATTAAGAGTAGTAACTCTTCCTAATTCCAAGGATATATTAACTATGTTTCCATTAAATAATGATATAAAAGAAAACTTATATGAAGAAAAAACAAGAGTAAGAACAAGATAAATTAATTAGAATGAAAAAGTTTAGTTCTAACTATAAAAGTTATTTGTAGATAAGTGTGTTTAATAAAATTCTTTAAAAACCCTAGACAAACTAATAAAAATATGATAAGATTTAGTAGTTATTAAGCAATCCGCTTTTCATATGATTATGATTGCAATAGAAAAAGGAGTGATATCGATGAATTTAGTAGACAAAATTTCTGCTAAACAATTAAGAAATGATATTCCAGAATTTAGAGTAGGAGATACAGTTCGTGTAGATGTTAAAATCATCGAAGGTAAAAAAGAACGTATTCAAGCTTATGAAGGAATAGTCATTGCACGTAAAGGATCAGGAATTAGTGAAACATTTACAGTTCGTAAAGAATCTTATGGTGTTGGAGTAGAAAGAATTTTCCCAGTTCATTCACCAAAATTAGCAAAAATTACTGTTGTTAAAAAAGGCAAAGTAAGACGTGCTAAGTTATATTTCTTAAAGAACTATCTTGGCCAATACAGAATTAAAGAAAGAGGACAAAAGTAGGCTTGTCCTCTTTATCTTTAGGTATAGTTATGAAAAAAGAAACAAAAAAAGAAATACTTTCTTATCTTATTATAATTCTTGTAGTTATATTAATTAGAACATTTATAATAACTCCAGTTAGAGTAAATGGTACTAGTATGGATACTACATTAAAAGATGGAGAAATAATGATTTTAAATAAAATTAAATATAAATTTAAAGATATAAAACGTTTTGATATAGTTGTAGTAGATTATAAAGGAGAAAAACTAATAAAAAGAGTAATTGGACTACCTGGTGAAACATTAAAATATGTTGATGATGTTTTATATATAAATGATGAAGAAGTAGATGAATATTTTAAAAATCAAGAAACATTAGACTTTGATATTAAAGATTTAGATTATGATGTTATCCCAGATAATTGTTATATAGTTCTAGGTGATAATAGAAAAGATTCTCTTGATTCTAGATATCTAGGTTGTATAGATAAAAAAGATATAATAGGTAGTGCTAATTTAGTACTTTATCCATTTAATAAATTTGGAATAAAAAAATGATAAATTATTAATTTAATTTACTCATTTTTTTTAATATTATAATTTTATCTTTATACTTATCATATAAATATAAAACTTTATCATAAGTATCTTTGTTTACATCATTTTTAATTCTATTTAATACTTTTTCTTCATCTTTTATTATTTCATCAAAATTATTTTTAATATACATATAAATTATATTAATATCATTACTATTTATACTAATGCTTTCTTTTAATAAAAAATTATTTATATCATTAATACTTAATTTATCAATATAACTTTTAATTAATTTATAGTTCATTTTATCACCTATAACATTTTATGTAATAAAATAATAAAAATAACAAAAAATAATAATATGAAAAAGAAGAAAATAACTAATAGAAACTTAACTAAAAATATAAATAAAAAAATAAATATAATAATTATTTTCATTATATTAGTTTTTTCATGTATTTTTTTAAGAATTTGTTACTTAAATATATTTAGATCATCTTACTATAATATGTTACTTAGTAAGAATACTACTACATATGTATATGGTAAAAGTACTCCAAGAGGTAGAATATATGATAGAAATTATAATTTATTAGTAGATAATACTTCAGTAAAAAGTATTTATTATAAAAAAAGTAATAATATAACTATAGAAGAAGAAATAGAGCTTGCTTATACTATAAGTAGTAATATAGATCTTGATTATGATAATTTAAGTATTAGAAATTTAAAAGAATTTTTCTTAATTTTATATCCTGATATAGGTAATAATAAAATAACTAATGAAGAATATATAGATTTAGAAAATAGAAAATTATCTAGTGATGATATATATGAACTTAAAATAGATAGAATAACAGATGATGATTTAAAAGTATTAAATGAAAATGATAGAAAAGCATCTTATCTTTATTATTTAATGAATAATGGTTATTATTACGATGAAAAAATTATTAAAACAGATGTAACTGAAAAAGAATATGCTTTTATAGTAGAAAACTCTGATAAATTAAATGGTTTTTTTACTAAATTAGAATGGGAAAGAGTATATTTATATGATAATACTTTAAGAGATATATTAGGTAATGTTTCTAGCACGACTTCTGGTATTCCGGAGGAAGATAAAGATTATTATTTAGATAAAGGTTATTCTTTAACTGATAGAGTAGGAATAAGTGGTTTAGAAAAAGAATATGAAGATATTTTAAAGGGAGAAAAAGCTAAATATGAGGTGCTTGATGATGGTACTTTAAAACTAATAAGTGAAGGTAAAAAAGGTAATGATATAGTTCTTTCTATTGATATTAATTTACAAGTAGAATTAGAGAAAATGTTAGATGAAGAAATAATAAAAACAAAAAAAGAAGCTAATACTAGATTCTATAGTGGTAGTTATATAGTAATTCAAAATCCTAATACTGGTGAAATATATTCTATGGTAGGAAGAAGTATTAATAAAAATAAAATATATGATAATAGTATAGGTAATATTATGACTAATGTAACACCTGGTTCTGTTGTAAAAGGAGCCTCAATAATTGTGGGATACAATACTAAAGTAATAGATATAGGTACTACTATGGAAGATAAATGTATTAAGTTATATAATTTACCTTTAAAATGTTCTTGGACAACACTTGGCAAAGTAAATGATATTGAAGCACTTGCTAGATCTAGTAATGTTTATCAATATAAAATAGCAATGATGGTCGGAGGTTTTGATTATAAATATGGTAAAAAATTAGTTATAGATGAGAAAGCATTTGATATATATAGAAATGTATTTTATCAGTTTGGACTTGGTGTATCTACTGGTATTGACTATCCAATGGAAGAGATAGGTTATAAAGGAACAAGTACAGCGGGAGACTTACTTATTAACTTTTCAATAGGTCAATATGATACTTATACTCCGATACAGTTGTCACAATATATATCTACTATTGCAAATGGTGGTAATAGAATAAAACCTCATTTTTTAAAAGAAGTAATAGATGATAATAAAGATAAATTATATGAAGTAAGTCCTCTTATATTAAATAAAGTAGAAACAGAAGAAAAGTATATAAAAAGAGTACAAGAAGGATTTAAGAAAGTAATGAGTACAGGCACAGGAAGATTTGGATATATGGGAAGTACTAAAAATCCGGCAGGTAAAACAGGTACTAGTGAAAGTTTTATTGATGTAGATGGTGATGGAGTAATAGATTATGAAACAGTCACTAATAACTTTGTAGGATATGCTCCATATGATAATCCAGTTATGTCTATTGTAGTATCATCTCCACATGTGCAAGATCCTAATTCTGGTACTTATAAATCAGATGTAAATTTAAGAGTATCAAAAAAAGCTTCTAATATATTTTTTAAATATTATGATTACAATGGAAATAGAAGGTAATATGTATAATATAAATATTTTTGGAAATTTTTGGATATAGACAAAATCTTAAAAATATGGTATTATGTATACAGATGAGAGATATCTCATATAATAAAAAAGGAACACTTAGTATTACAGTGTTAAGTGTTACCAATAAATGGGGTGTCACCTAACATAAGTTAGGTGACTTTTAAAAATAAATTTTATATTATAATTAAAAGAATGATAATTACTAATAAAATTAAGATTAAAAAATCTTTTTTACCCATAACTACCACCTCACTTTCTATAAAAAAGTAAGGTAACACCTAACTACCAAGTGTTCGTAAACTAATTGTACCAAATATAACTACCTAATACAAGTGAAATTATCGAAAAATAATTGGTAATTTTTGGATATAGACAAAATCTTAAAAATATGTTATTATGTATACAGGTGAGAGATATCTCATATAATAAAAAAGGAACACTTGATATTAGCATGTTAAGTGTTACCTATAAATGGTTTCACCTAATTCAAAACTAATTTTGAGTTAGGTATTTTTCTTTTATATCAATACTATTGTTAGTATAAATAGCAAAAAGAAGATAATGATAAATAAAGCAAAAATTAATAAATTTTTTCTATTCACACTACCACCTCACTTTCTATAAAAAAGTAAGGCAACACCTAACTACCAAGTGTTCGTAAACTAATTGTACCAAATATAACTACCTAATACAAGTGAAATTATCGAAAAATAATTGGTAATTTTTGGATATAGACAAAATCTTAAAATATGTTATTATGTGTACAGATGAGAGATATCTCATATAATAAAAAAGGATAGTGTATATTATTCTTAAAAGATAGAATATAATAATATTTAAAATAATAATACAGGTTTTTAGATCTGTATTATTATTTTAAATATCGCCTTTTGATAAAAAATAAAAGATACTTATGTGAGTCTTCCTTGATAAGTATCTTTTTCTTTCATTTTTTTATCTATATCATTTAATACACAAAACTTTTTTATAAGCCAAGTAGGTTCTACTAAATCTTCTTTGATTGGATCACCAGTAATTCTATTAATAACTATATCTTCATTTAATAATTCTAACTGATTTATTACTATATCTATATATTCCTCTTTTGTTAATATATGAAAGTTTTTTTCTTTATACATTTTTTCTATTTTAGTACCTTTTAAAATATGTAACATATGTATTTTGATACCATCTATTTTTAAATTATTTAAATATTTTACAGTTTCAATCATCATTTCTTTTGTTTCATATGGAAGTCCATTTATAATATGCACAACTACTTTAATATTATTATCTTTTAATCTCTTATAACAATTATAAAATTCTTCTAAAGTATGACCTCTGTTGATTAATTTAGATGTTTTTTCATGTATTGTTTGAAGTCCTAATTCAATAGTTAAATCAGTTTTATTATTTAAATCAATTAACATTTCTAAACACTCATCACTTATTGCATCACATCTAGTAGCAATATTAATACCTATTACATTATCATAAGTTAAAACTTCATAGAAATTCTTCCTTAAATAATCTATGTTTCCATATGTATTAGTATTAGACTGAAAATATGCAATGTATTTAGCGTCTTTCCATTTTTTATGAAGTATTTCTTTGTTTTTATTAAATTGTTCTTTTATACTTTTTCTTTTATCAGAAGAAGAACTACCATTTTTACAATAAATACAACCTCCATATCCTTTTGTACCATCTATATTGGGACAAGTAAGTCCTAAATCTAGTGTTACTTTAAATACTTTAGTATTATATTTATTTTTATAATAATAATCTAATGTATGATATCTTTTATTATCATATGAATATTTAAACATATAACCACCTATTTAATTATAAAAAAGATTATTTATTTTGTCAAAAATGAATATAAAAATCTATATTAATAGTAAAAATATTAAATTTATTAAAAAAAACCTTGAAAAAAATAAAAAAATTGATATAATTATATATGTTATTTATATTTATGGATTGTTAGCTCAGTTGGTAGAGCAACTGACTCTTAATCAGTGGGTCTAGGGTTCGAGTCCCTAACAGTCCACCACTTGATAATAAATATAGTAACATCTATATTTTTTTTATAAATATCTATTGTAAGGAGGGATATTATGGCAAAGTTAGAAAATAGACAAAGAAAAACACTTACTTGTACAGTTTGTAAAGAACAAAATTATAGAACTGAAAAAAATGTAAAAAATACTACAGAACGTTTAGAATTAAAAAAATATTGTCCTAAATGTAAAAAACATACAGCACACAAAGAAGAAAAATAATAAGTAAGGAGAGTTTTTATGATTAATGTTAATGATTTTAAAACTGGTATGACAATTAAAGTAGATGGTAACTTATTTGTTGTACTTGAATTTCAACATGTTAAACCTGGTAAAGGTGCTGCATTTGTTAGAACTAAAATGAAAAATTTAAGAACTGGTTCTACAATAGAATATACTTTTAATTCAGGTATTAAGGTTGAAGCTGCTAGAGTAGAAAGAAAACCAATGCAATTTTTATATAATTCTGGAGATGTTTATACTTTTATGGATATGAATGATTATTCACAAGTAGAAATAGATAAAAAAGTACTTGGGGATGATGTTAAATTCTTAAAAGAAAACTTAGATTTAGATATTTCTTTCTATGAAGGAGAAGTACTTGGTATATCTCTTCCTGATAAGATAGAAATGACTGTTGTAAGTACTGAACCAGGTGTAAAGGGTAATACTACATCTAGTGCAATGAAAGATGCAACACTTGAAACAGGTTATACTATTAAAGTACCTTTATTTATTAATGAAGGAGAGAAAGTAGTAATAGCAACAAGTGATGGAAAATATGTATCAAGAGCATAAGCTCTTTTTTTTATAGAAAAACTAGTCATCCTAGTTTATGTTTTTTTAAACATTTATATAGAAATGAATGACTAGTTATAAAATTTATTACTTCTTTTCTTATATATTCAGTTTCATCTTTATTACTATTTATTTTGCCTTTTATTTTATAGGTGACTATTGAGGATAATATTAAATCAAGGATAAATAGGGTTAATATAATAGTAAAAATAATATATAATAATTTTATTGGTATTAAATCTACTATGAATACTATAAATGGGTTTATAAAGTAAACAACTAAAGATCCAAGTATTCCAAATGGAATCATAGTTTCTAAGCAAATTCTTCCGTTTAAATTAAATCTTTTTCTAGAATAATCCCACCATTTTGCATTATATACTTTTTCTAATATATATGATGTAAAATATTCTAAAATAGAACATATAAAAATAGATTTTAAGAATACACTTAATATATCAGAAGTGTTATTTCCAATTAATAATAATATAAAAAGGGTACCAAATCCATATATTGGGCATAGTGGTCCAATTAAAAAACCTCTGTTGATAAATCTTTTATGTTCTATAAATTTATCTATTACTTCGATAGACCAACCTAAAAAAGAGTAAATTATAAAATATAAAAATATTTTAATTATCATAAAATCACCTTCTATTTAATTATACTATAATTTATATAATTTTTAACTTATAAATTTAATAATTTGTTATAGAGGGTAAGAAATACATTTTTATTTTATGGATTTTTTTAGTATTTCGTGCTATTATATATGTAATTTAAGGAGGACTTATGAAAATAATAACTAAACCATCTTCTATGGAAGAAATAAAGAAAACTATAAATTTAGTAGATGCTTATATTATTGGAATAAAAAATATGAGTGTTAATGAAAATATGTATATAGGTTTAAATGAATTAGACGAGATAAGTGATTATTTAAAGGGAAATAATAAAGAGTTATTTATATCTATTAATAAAAATATGCATAATAGTGATTTACCTATATTAGAAAATTTATTAATTAAATTAAATGATTATAATATTAAGGGGTTATTATATTATGATGTGTCTATATTAAATATAAGTAAAAGAATTAATATAAATTATGAATTAGTTTATTCGTGTGAACATTATTCTACTAATTATTATACAATTAACTATTGGTTTAACTTTGGAGTAAGTTTTGCCCTTATTTCAGGGGAGATTACAATAGATGAAATATTAGAAATAAAAGAAAACACTAAATCTAAACTAATTGTACCTTTATTTGGTTATTTACCTATGTATGTATCTAAAAGACATAATATTAAGAATTATTTAGATTATTTTAATTTAAATGATAATTCTAAAGTAAACTATATAGAAAATGATAATAATTATTATCCAATTATAGATAATGAAGTAGGTACTTATGTATATTCTTCTAATATATTAAATGGTATAAAAGAAGTATTGAATTTAAAAGATATAGATTATATTTTGTTAAATAGTTTTGATATAGATATAGATTCATTTATTGAAGTATTAGAGATGTTTAAAGAAGTAAATAATTCTAATGTACTAGAATATGATAAAAAAATTAATTCTATGTTTCCTAATGTAGATAATGGATTTTTATATAAGGAAACAATAAGCAAGGTGAAGAAAAATGATTAATGATAAAGTAGAACTTCTAGCACCCGCTGGAGATTTAGAAAGATTAAAAATTGCACTTTTATATGGAGCAGATGCAGTTTATATCGGAGGACCACTTCTTAATTTAAGAGCTAATGCAGTTAATTTTACATTTGATGATATTGATGAAGGAGTGCGTTTTGCACATAATTTAAATAAAAGAGTATATGTAACTGTAAATATAGTTTTACATAATAAAGATGCTAAAGAAGTATTATCTTATGTTAAAAAATTAGAAGAATTAAATGTAGATGGAGTTATAGTAAGTGATCCTGGTATAATTAAAATAGTAAAAGAAAATACAAAACTTAATATTATATTATCTACACAGCAATCTTTAATAAACTATGAAGCATTATCTTTTTATGAAAAAGAGGGTATAAAAAGAGTAGTTTTAGGTAGAGAATGTACAAGAGATGAAATAAAAGAAATAACAGATAAAACTAATATGGAAATAGAATGTTTTATCCATGGAGCAATGTGTGCTTGTTACAGTGGTAGATGTGTTATGTCAAACTTTTTAACTAATAGAGATGCTAACAGAGGGGGATGTGCTCAAATATGTAGATGGAATTTTAATTTATATGATGAAAATAAAAAAGAAATAAAAGGAGATAAAGCTTTTACTTTTTGTTCTAAGGATTTATGTATGATAGAGTGTATTCCTGATATGATAGATATTGGTATTAAATCATTTAAAATAGAAGGTAGAATGCGTTCAAGTTATTATATTGCTACTGTAGTAAGTATTTATCGTAAAATTATAGATGAATATTATAAAGATAAAGATAATTATAAATTAAATGAAGAATATGTAAAAATACTTAATAGATGTGCAAATAGAGATAGTACTATTCAATTTTATAATGGTATTTATGATAGTACTTGTAGTTATTATAATAATAGAATTGAAGTATCTAATCAAGATTTTTTAGGTATTGTACTTGATTATGATGAAAGTAATAAATTAGTTACTATAGAACAAAGAAATAACTTTAAAATAGGAGATGAAGTAGTAATATTTGGTCCAAATCATGATAATATTACATATAAAATAGATAAAATGTATGATGAAGATTTAAATGAAATAGAATCTGCTCCACATCCTAAAGAAGTAATAAAGTTTTATATAGATAAAAAATTAGATAAGAATGATATGATGAGGATAAAGTTTTAACTTTGTCTTTTGTTTAAAACTTTACATAAATTTACACTTTTTTCTTTATTTTTATTTTATTTTTTGTTATATTAAAAGTGGAGATGATATTATGAAAGCATTAATAACTGGAGCTTCTTCTGGTATAGGAAAAGAAATGGCTAAGTATTTAAGTAGTTTGGGGTATGAACTTATTTTAGTAGCTAAAGAAAAAGAAAAGTTAGAAGAGGTAAGTAATAGTTTAAATACTAAGACTAAAGTAATAGTTTTGGATTTAAGTGACGAAAAAAGAGTAAAGGATTTATATTTGTTAACTAAGAATGATGATATTGATTTATTAATTAATAATGCAGGGTTTGGTTTATTTGGAGATTATAATGAAGTAGATTTAAAAACAGAACTTAATATGATAGATGTAAATATAAAAGCAGTACATCTACTTACTAGATTATTCTTAAAAGATATGATAAAAAAAGATAAAGGATATATCTTAAATGTTGCATCAATCGCAGGTTTATTTAAAGGGGGTCCTTTAATGAGTACTTATTATGCTACAAAGAGTTATGTAACTACTTTTAGTAATGCTATATATGAAGAATTAAGAAGAAATAAATCAAATGTAAAAATAAGTGTTTTATGTCCTGGACCTGTTAATACTAACTTTAATAATGTTGCTAAAGTAGAATTTAATTTAAAATCATTAAGTCCTGAATATGTAGCAAAATATGCAATAGATAAAATGTTAGAAAATAAATTTATTATAATACCTGGTACTACTAATAGACTTGGAGTATTCTTTTCTAGATTTTTACCTACTAAACTTTTGCTTAAAATTACATATAAAATGCAAGTAAGGAAAAGAGCATGAGATATTTAATTACTTTTTCTTATGATGGTTCTTCTTTTGAGGGATTTCAAAGACAAAAGAATTTAAAAACAGTACAAGGTTCTATTGAAGAAGTTTTAACTAAACTAAATAAAAAGAAAGTTAATTTAATATCATCTGGTAGAACAGATAAGGGAGTACATGGAGTAGGTGCTAAAGCTCATTTTGATTTAGATATTAATATAAGTTTATATAGTTTAAAAAAAGTATTAAATAAGGGTTTAAATGGAGAAATATATATAAAAGATATAGAAATAGTAGATAATAGTTTTCATGCTAGATATAATGTTTATTCTAAAACATATAGTTATTATATAAATACTAATATGTATAATCCTATAGAAAGAAACTATATATATCAATATAATAAAAAATTAGATATAGATAGAATGAAAGAAGCTTCTGTTTTATTAGAGGGTGAACATGATTTTAGGGGTTTTTGTTTTCAAAGTAAGGATAAAGAAAATACTATAAGAGAAATATATAATATATCTATAAATGAAAATAATGGTATTATAGAAATATCTATGACTGGGAATGGTTTTTTAAGAAAAATGGTTAGGAATATAGTAGGTACTTTAATAGAAATAGGTAGTTTTAATAAGGAAAAAGAAGAGATAAATAAGATATTAAATAGCAAGGGGTTATATCATAATAAGAAATGTGTTCCTGGTAGTGGATTGTATTTAAAAGAAGTTGTTTATAAAAAAAATTAAAATAGGTACTTGCAAAAGTATCTTTTTTTTGATATGATTAATACATAAAAATAGAAAAGGAGGATATGTGTAATAAAGTTTACACATTAATTGACAAATGAAAAGTGTAAAATTATGTAAAGCCGGGGGGGGGGTCTTATAAACAAAAATTAAAAAAGATCTTTCCTGTAATTCTATTGTTATTACTTATTACATTAGTAACAGGTATAACATATGCGATATATAATGTAACATTAAATGGTGATTATAACTCTATAACTACGGGACTTGTATCAATGAGTTATACAGAAAGTACTAATGTTATAAGTATAGAAGATGCATTACCGATGTCTGATGAAGAAGGAAAAGTAAGTAGTAATTACTTTGATTTTAGTGTGACATCAAATTTATCTTTAGGACAAAATGATCCTAATACAACACTTAATTATTTAATAGAAATAGAGCCTTTGGTGCAGGCACCTGGTTATTATTTAAATGAAAATGCAACAGAAGAACAGATAAATCAGTGTATAATAGATTTTTTAGATGCTATGGAAATTACTGAAGACAATGAGGAGTATGAAGAAGATTATCTAATAGTTAAAGATTTATGTTCTGGACAACCTGTTGGAGAATTTGGTGGTTATTCATTACAAGATTTTGTGGATATTGCCAATGACGATTCTTCTCTCTCTGATTATACCTTTGTTTCTATGTTATATTTGAGTATTGTGGAGCCATCTGGAGTAGTAAATGCTGTTCATGAATGGACAGCTAAGAAAAATCCAACAGAAGAAGAAATTAACAAATGTATTGCATGGGGATTAGAACAAAGTGGCACAACAGAAGAAGATGAAGATTATGAAGAAACATATTCTAATAATAAAACACTTTGTTCTGGCGGAAAAGTTGATGGATATACTTTACAATTTGAGATAGATATGATTATGAAATATAATCCTGATGCAATTGATTTTACTTCTTTAGCAGAAACAGGAATAATAGAAGGACAAAAAACTGAAGATGGACTTTATGCATTAAGAGATAATCAAATAAAAGTATATCTAGAAGATATAACAAATGATAGGGTTATTGTAAATTCAAAATTAGTTAGTAGTTTAAATAAACATGTATTATATAGTGCTAATCATGTTCATGAATATGGTACTGATAGTATAACAACTAATTATAGATTAAGAGCATGGGTAGATTATGATACAGATGCATCTAATTGGAGTGAAACTAATAGATATGAATATAAGTTTAGAGTTAATATTAATGGTGATGTAAAAAAAGAATCTTTAGTATGTTATACTACAGAACAAATAACAGATGATGATAGTAATGTGATAGGTGTTGCAATAACTGGATATAATGAAGCATGTGGAACTAATGTAGAAATACCTGAGACATATTCTTATGTACCAGTAGTAGCTTATAGTTTAGTAGAAAATCCAACACAAGAAGCTATAAATAATTGTACACTTGCGTTTTTAGAGTTAGATGATGAATTTATAACATATGCAAAAGCTTGGTGTAGCGGAAAAGAAATAGATGGTATGTCTCTAAAATTACTATATTCCAGTTCCAGTACAACAGTGATAAATCTTTTAAAAGATACAGGTATGCTAGAACCTTTATATGGAGCAAAGGTAGTGGATTATCCAACAACTGAAGCAATTAATAATTGTACAACAGCCTTTCTTGATTATGAAGGAATAACTGAAGGAGATAGCGAATATAAAGAAGCATATTCTGTTTATAATACAATATGTTCTGGAGGAACATATCAAGGAATGAGTTTAAATATGTTATTATCTAATTTAGAATATGCTGCTGTGTTTGTCCCTATATTAGCAAATACTGGTATTTTAGAATTTGGGCAAGCTTCAACAACAGAAACACAAACTTATCCGGTATTAGAAATAAGAGATTCTGCTTTTGAATCTAGTAATTTAACTAGTGTTAAAATTTCTAGTAGTGTAACTACAATAGGCTCTAAAGCATTTTATGATAATAAATTAACTACTATATCATTATCAGATAATGTAACAAGTGTAGGTGATGGAGCATTTACTAAAAATAGTTTACCTGAATCTATTGCATATATTTATGCTAGATCTGATAGTGATTCAGATGGAGTAGCAGAAATAAATAATACTAAATTAGTAAGTTATGGAGGAAATCAGACTGATTTTAATGTTCCTGATACGGTAACTACAATTGGAAATTATGCTTTTGATTATTCAAGTTTTTCTGATGATAAAATAGTTGAAGCTGAAATTAAAAGAAATTGTTTTACAACAAGTGGTAGTTCTATAACAGGTTATACATGTACTGATTTACAAAATGTAGTAATACCAGAAAAAATAGGTAATTATTCGATAACAACAATAGGAAGCCAAGCTTTTTATCAAAAAAATTTAAAAAGTGCAAAAATTCCTGCGACTATAACATCTATTGATGATACAGCCTTTATTTATAATTATTTTATAGATTTTATTGAAGTAGATAGTAATAATACAGTTTATGATAGTCGTGATAATTCTAAAGTATTGATAAAAACTTCAACTAATCATTTAATGTATGGTTCTAATTTAGGGAAAGTACCTAATGGAGTTACATCTATAGGTGGGTTAGCATTTTTTATGATGAATTTGGAAGAAATTGAAATTCCAGAAGGTGTAACATCTGTAGGAGTTATGGCATTTTCTTATAATAATTTAAAAAGTATAAAAATACCTAGTACATTAACTTCGTTGGACTATAATGGCGTACTTGCTTTTGCCTTTAATCTTGATATAGAAAGTATAGTAATTGACCCTGGTAATACTGTGTATGATAGTAGAGATAATTCCAATGCAATAATTAAAACATCAACAAATGAAATAATGTTAGGTTCAAATTCTACAATTATACCAAATACTGTGACAAGTATAGCATCAAGTGCTTTTGCAGATTTAAATTTAACTGAAATTGAAATCCCAGATAGTGTAATCACAATAGGATATCGTGCTTTTTCAGGTAATAATTTAGTTAATGTAACATTAGGAAAAAATGTTAAAACAATTGGAGACCGTGCTTTTAGGTATAATGATATAGTGTCTATTAATTTGCCATCAAGTTTAACCTCAATTGGAGCTTATGCATTTCAAGATAATAATATTGAAAGTGTAGTAATTCCTAATAGTATAACTACAATAGGAAACTATGTGTTTGATGAAAATAATTTAAAAAGTGTTACTATTCCCTCTGGCGTGACTTCAATAGGAACCTATGCATTTGGAGATAATGAATTAACCAGCGTGGAAATTCCAAATACTGTAACAAGTATAGGAAACTATGCATTTTATAATAATAACTTAACTAGCGTAACAATGTCTGATAATGTTACAACAATAGGAAGCGGTGCATTTCGTAATAATAGTTTAACAAGTATAACTTTACCAAGTAAATTAACTGCAATAAAAGATTCTTCATTTTCTGGTAATAAATTAACAAGTGTAACTATTCCAAGTAGTGTAACTTCAATCGGTATAGATGCTTTTTATAATAATAAATTAACAAGCATAACAATTCCAAATAGTGTAACAACAATTGGAAACTATGCATTCCAATCTAATAGTTTAACTAGTCTAACACTAGGAAATGGCGTTACTTCAATAGGAAACTATGCATTCCAATCTAATAGTTTAACTGATGTAATAATACCAAGTAGTGTGACTTCAATTGGAGATAAAGCTTTCTATAATAATAAATTAACTAGTGTTAAAATAAAGGGTAAATCATCTTCTAGTGGGTTTACTACATATGGAACTAATATATGGGGATGGGCAAGTGGATATTCAGATTCTAATATAGTATGGAATT
Source organism: uncultured Mycoplasma sp. (assembly GCA_964430375.1). Taxonomy (GTDB): domain Bacteria; phylum Bacillota_I; class Bacilli_A; order RF39; family UBA660; genus HGM10836. The sequence goes on from CAYSEZ010000002.1 coordinate 35,982, forward strand.
ATACTGAATAATATAAAGGAGATTTTATGAAAAAGATAAATATTAAAAATAAAAAATTATTTGCTATTATAGGTATTGTTATAATACTTATAATTACTATATTAATTGTAGTGGTATCAAATAATAAAAAAGAATTAAAAGAACAAGAAGATAGTAATTTTACTATTGAAGAGTTAAATAAAAAAATATTTAATTCTTCTTATGAGTTATATACTGATATGGATTCTGCATTACTTTTAAGTGGATTATTTACTAAAGTAATAAATAATAATAAAGAAGAGGATCATATTATAACAATTGTTTATAATAATAAAGAGATAATTAAAGAAGAAGATATATTAAAAATAAAAGATAAAATTAAAAATAGTGATGATATTAATATATCATTAGAATATGACGCAGATGGTTATGTAAATAAAGTTATATTTAATTAAAAAGGGGGGGTTGGGAAATTAAGTAATTAAATTTCTTAACATCTTCTTTTTTATTTGCAAATATTTTACTATAAAAGAAAGATTATTTCTACCATTTTCTGAAAAAATGATTAAAGAATTTGAAAAAATCGATAAATTTATAAATTTATTAGAAAATTCAGGCGTTGGGGAATTAATTATAGGTGATGATATAATAGCTCTTGTATGTCATGTAAGTTTAAAATATATAGAATAATAATGATAAAATAACACTATATTATTTATGTATTTGTGAAAAAATAGCAAAAATAATAAAAATAAGTATACTTTTTGGTGCTTTTAGTATATAATATATGTAGGAGGAGAGAAAAATGCTTATAGAATTTAGTGTTAAGAACTTTTTATCTTTTAAAAATAAAGTGACGTTATCTATGGAAAAAGGTAATGGTGATGAAAACTTAGATAATATAATATCTACTAATAATGTAGATTTACTTAAAACTGCTGCCATATATGGAGCAAATGCTTCAGGTAAATCAAATATATTAAAAGCTTTGACTTGTGCAATATTAATGGTTAGAAATTCTAGTTTAATACCAGTTGGAGGTAAATGGACTTTTATAAAGCCATTCTTATTTGATAAAGTAAGTAAAAATAAGCCAAGTGAATTTGAATTTATATTTATAGCAAATAATGTTAAGTATAGATATTTCTTTAGTGTTGATGCAAATAGAGTTTATGATGAAGTATTAGATGCTTATTATAGTCAAAAGCCAACTAATATTTTTACAAGAACTAAAACTAATACTTATGAATTTAATAATGATAAAAATAAATTAGAATCATTATCAACAAATAATACAGAAAATAAATTATTTTTATCAACTGCTACTACTTGGAATTATGATAAAACAAAAGATGCATATTTATGGTTTGCTAATTCTATAGATACTTATGATTCGTTTGATAACATAGCTGATAAAGATTTAATAGATTATAGTAATGGTGATGAGAATTTAAAAGAATTTGCTTTAAAATTATTAAAAGAAGCAGATATACTTATAAAAAATATAACTGTTGATTATGAAGAAGAAATGGATAGTACAATGATTGATATCTTAGTTCCACCACTTGCAAGAAATGGTGATAAATTTAAAATTAAAAATGTTAATATTGAACTTGAACATGAAGTTATAGATGATAGTAATAATAAATACACTTATAAATTAAATTTTACTGAAGAATCATCAGGAACAAGAGTGTTATTTGCGTTTGCCCCATTCTTAAAAAGAGCATTTGAAACAACTAAGGTTATTGTAGTTGATGAACTAGAAAGAAGTATGCATCCTGCTTTAGTAGAGTTTATAGTTAAGTTATTTAATAATAAAGAAATTAATAAAGCTAATAGCCAGTTGATATTTACAACACATGCTACGAACTTATTAAATTTAGAGTTATTAAGAAGAGACCAAATATGGTTTACAGAAAAAAATCCAGACAATGGAGTTTCAGATTTATATCCACTTGATTCGTTCTCAGTTAGAAAAGATGAAAATAT
>CAYSEZ010000003.1:0-31516 GCA_964430375.1 uncultured Mycoplasma sp.
ATAAGATGATATATATGGGGATATCCAAACGGGATATCCAAATCAAAATATGTATACAAACGGGATATCAATAAAATAATTAACAAATATTTTTTTTAATACTGACATTTTATAAAAAAAATGTTACAATTATTTTAATGTTGGTGGTTGTATGGAATATAAATTTAAAATAAATGAGTTTGAAGGTCCCTTAGACTTATTACTTAATTTAATAAAAGAATCTAAAATGGATATTATGAATATTGAAATAATAAAACTTACTAATCAATATTTAGAGTATATAGAAAGCATGAATGAATTAAATCTTACTTTAGCAAGTGAATATTTAGTTTTAGCTAGTGAACTTATGTATTTAAAATCAAAATGCTTATTACCTAAAGAAAATGAAATAGATGAAGAGTATGAGGAAGTAAAAGAAAACTTAGTAAATAGATTACTTGAGTATAAACAATATAAAGAAGCAAGTTCTATATTTAAAAACTTAGAAGAAAAAAGAAAAGAAGTATTTACTAAAGTACCTTCTAGTTTAAAAGAATATAAAGATAGTAATGTAAAGTTAAATAATGATGTTACTTTAAATGATTTATTAAGAGCATTTCAAGATTTTTTAGAAAGAAAAAAATATAGTGAACCAATGACTACTAAAATAACTACTAAAGAATATTCAGTAGAAGAACGTACTATTAGTATAAAGAATATACTAAAATATCGTAAAAAAGTAGAATTTTTTGAACTTTTTGAAGAATTTTCAAAACCCTATGTAGTAGTTACATTTTTATCTATTTTAGAAATGGCAAAAAAGAAAGAAATAGTTATTTCACAAGAAAATAACTTTGATAAAATTTATTGTGAGGAGGTTTAAATATGACTGCAGCACTTGAAGGATTACTTTTTTTAGTCGGTGATGATGGACTAACTTTAGAACAAATATCCACTATTTTAGAAATAAGTAAAGATGATACCTTAAATTATCTTGATGAATTAAAAATTAAATATGAGAATAAAGATTCAGGTTTATTAATCAAAAAATTTGGTTCTTTATATAAAATAACAACTAAAAATGAATATTCTAATTATTATAAAAAATTAGAAGAAATATCTAATATAAGAAGTTTATCTCAATCAGCACTTGAAACTTTAGCAATTATCGCGTATAATGAACCTATAACACGCGCGCAAGTTGATGAATTAAGGGGAATAAATTCTACACAGATGATTAGAAATCTAGTAGCTAAAGATTTAATAAAAGAAGTAGGTAAATGTAATGCCCCTGGGAAACCAACTTTATATGGAGTTACAGATGGTTTTTTAGATTATTTTGGATTATCTGATATCAAAGACTTGCCTAAAATAGAACTAGAAAAAGATGATGGTGAAGTAGATTTATATAAATCAAAATATAGTGAAGAACCAATTGAACAATTATAGTTCTTTATGCCCGTGTGGTGAAATTGGTAGACACGCTGGACTCAAAATCCAGTATTAGTGATAATGTATCGGTTCGAGTCCGATCACGGGCACCATTTATTATTAATAATTTTTATAAAGAAATTTTTAATAAATATTGAAATATAAAAAATTAGAATAGAATAAATAGATTGACAAAATCATACTTTTTTTATACAATATTAATTGTAAAGGAGTAGTGATTTTATGTATCAAAATAAATTAAATTTAACTCCTACAGATATATTAGAGAAAGAATTTAAGATTGATACAAGGGGTTATCGTTTGAAAGAAGTAGATAGTTTTTTAGACTTAATAATTGAGGATTATAATACTTTTGCGCTTATTATTAGAGAACAAGAAAAAGAAAAAAATGATTTAACTGAAGAAATTTTGCGTTTAAAACAAGAACTTCGTGATGCTAATGTAAATATAGAAATAGCAAAAGCAAGTACTCCAAGTACTGGAACAACTAATGTTGATATCTTAAAAAGATTATCTAATCTTGAAAAAGTAATATTTGGAAAAGATGAATAACATTTTAGGCAAACGCTGTATATTTATTATATAGAGGAAAGTCCATGCTCACAAAGACTGTGATGTCTTTAGTGTTTGTGTTTAGGGAAAAAATAACCTAAAGCAGAAGTGATTCTGACGGCGATGAAATAATCTAAGTCATTGATATGATTAAAGTAATCATAAAGTGCCATAGTGACGATATTTCTAGGAAACTAGAAAGTGGAACGGGTAAACCCCACAAGTGAGAAACCCAAATTTTGGTAGGGGAATTTCAACAAAGGAATAAGAACTAAGTTGAAAATCGAAAGATAGATAAATGTTTGCCACCTTTTAGGTACAGAACATGGCTTATTAAATGTTATTTTTTTATTATAAAGAAGGTGCTAAATGATAGAAATAGGTAGACGTTTCAAAGAAAAAAGAGAAGAAATAGGCATTTCACTTAAAGAAGTATCTAACGACTTAAATATTGAAGAAATAATACTTGAAAATTTAGAAGAAGGCAATAATAAAGTTTTTAAAGATGTGTTAGAATTAAAAAATGTTGCTATGACTTACACAAAATATTTAGGATTAGATGAAGATGAAATAATAGATGAAATAAATGATTATTTATATGAAAAAACTTCTAAAATAAAACTAGAAGATATAAAAGAAGAATTGGGTAGAGTACAAAAAAAAGAAGAAAAAAAAGTAAGAACACCATACACAACTTATAAAAAAGTTAAAACTGATTATAGTATATTTATTATTTGTCTAGTATTGGTATTTTTAATAGTTGCCTTTTATTTTGTACTTAAAAAATTATATAGTATGTAGAGGTGGTTTTATGAAATTTAATTTACCCACAAAATTAACATTCTTAAGACTTGTATTGTCTTTGATTGTTATATTTATACTAGTTTTTCCTTTTTATAGAATAGGAATCGAATTTCCAACATTTTTATATAAAAACATATTAATAGATTTAAAGATCATAATCGCAGGAGTTATTTTCGTTGGTGCTGCCATTACTGATTATTTTGATGGAGAACTAGCTAGAAAATATAAACAAGTTACTGACTTTGGAAAATTTATTGATGCAATCGCAGATAAAGTATTAGTAGACTCTGTACTAATTATTTTCGCAGGATTAGGCTTTATAAATGTAATTATCCCAGTAATAATTATTGTAAGAGATATAATAGTAGATGCCATTAGAATGCTTGCTAGTAGTAATGGCAAAGTTGTTTCAGCTAAATACTTAGGCAAAATAAAAACTGCATGTTTAATGATTGGAATAGTACTCACATTCTTTTATAATTTACCATTTGAAATATGGGGTATTAGAGTATCAGACTTCTTTCTATATTTTGGTACTATAATGTCAATTATTTCAATGTTTGATTATTATAATTCAAATAAAAAAATTATATTTAGTGAATTTATAAAAAATTAATAATTTAAAAAAGATATCAAAAACATAATTTATAATATAAAAATAGAATTTAAGTAATATAAAATTCTATTTTTTCTTTATAAAATAAAGATTTTTGGTAAAAAATTACATTAAAATTAAAGTTGACAAGTATATTTATATGGTTTAGAATTTAATTATAAGTTGGAGGTAAAATTATGACAAAAAAAGATGATAAAACATTAGAACAAGTATTAGCGGATATTGAAAAACAATTTGGAAAAGGGTCTATTATGAAACTCGGAGATAGTAAGCATATGGAAGTAGAAACTACTCCATCTGGCTCACTTAAACTTGATTTGGCTTTAGGTGTTGGTGGCTATCCAAAGGGAAGAATAATAGAAATATATGGACCTGAATCTAGTGGAAAAACGACTGTTGCACTTCATGCCATTGCAGAAGTACAAAAACTAGGAGGAAGAGCAGCATTTATTGATGCAGAACATGCTTTAGATCCTGTTTATGCTAAAAAACTTGGAGTAGATATTAATGAATTATTATTATCACAACCTGATACAGGAGAACAAGCATTAGAAATATGTGAAGCATTAGTAAGAAGTGAAGCTGTAAATATTATAGTAATAGACTCTGTTGCAGCCTTAGTTCCTCAAGCGGAAATTGAAGGAGAAATGGGGGATTCACATGTCGGACTTCAAGCACGACTTATGTCACAAGCATTAAGAAAACTATCAGGAACAATAAGCAAAACAAAGACTACTGCGATATTTATTAATCAATTAAGAGAAAAAGTAGGTGTTATGTTCGGAAATCCAGAAGTAACTCCAGGAGGAAGAGCGCTTAAATTTTATTCTACAATCAGACTTGATGTAAGAAGAACAGAAACTATTAAATCAGGTGATAACTATGTAGGTAACAAAACTACTATTAAAGTAGTTAAAAATAAAGTTGCCCCACCATTTAAAACTGCTCAAGTAGAAATAACATATGGCGAAGGCATTTCAAAAGAAGGAGAAATTATTGACTTAGCTTCAGATGCTAACATATTAGAAAAAAGTGGTGCCTGGTACTCTTATAAAGGTGAAAAAATAGGACAAGGTAAGGAAAATGTTAAAAACTTGCTTAAAAACAATCCAAAACTATCAAAAGAACTTGAAGAAAAAGTAAGAAAACATTACTTTAACGAGACTAAAGATATAAAAAATGACAAATAAAATACAAAAAAGCTGATATCAAAGAAATCTCTGAAATATCAGTTTTTATTTATCTACTTTTTCAGTAGTTCTCAGTAAAATATTTTTATTTTCCAAGATAAACAATAACAATAGTCACTAATGGATTACTAAAATATGAATTAGAAGCAATATTATTTAAGTCAGGAGTTTCTAAAAATATAGTTGACTTACTTAAGTTAGACAATTCATATAAAGCATCAGCATTCATGACAGATACAATACCTTGTCCATATAGTTCTACTGGTTCTCCATTATAAACGAACTGAGAAGTTCCAATATAAACATTATCAGTATTTGTTTCTTTAAATCCTATTGATACAATATCCGTAGTAGGATCAAAATCAAGATCATTAACTAAAGGGTAAGCACTTATAGTAAAAGAAACTTTATAATATCCAATTTCGTTAAACTTTATAGTGTTATTATCATCATCTAATGCTATTAAATTATCAATATTTAACTCTAATCTACTAAGTGGCAATCTATTATTAGATAAAACTGGTATTCCATTACCTGTATCGTCATCATTAAAAGAAACTATATAAGATGCTTTAGATAGAGCAAATCCAGGCTCCCCTTTTTCTCCAGGCTCCCCTTTAGGACCTTGTATTTTCCCAACATTTTCCCAATCTCCAGTGTTATCTGCCCAAATATATAAATCTTCATTTACAATATAAGCATCACCAATATTTCCAACAGGATGTTCTTGACTTAACAAATTAATATCATCATATTTCCCTAAAATTGTGAAACTAGTTCCATCCAAACCACGAGGTATTATAAAATCAAGCACATGATTACCATTGTTTTCACTATCTATTACTTTTGCATTATCACCAGGTTCTCCAGTTATAGTATTTCGTATTGTTATCGTATCTGATTTTCCTTTAGGACCTACTATTCCAACATAATTAACATTAGTAGGCTTAAAATCACTCTTCATATAGCAATTATCATTTTTATTTTCCATAAAAACCTCCTCGTATAATATAATATGAAAAATAAAATATATTATATATAACAAATATCATTTAATAAACTAAATAACAATACATATAATTTATTACAGGGGGTGACTATGAACGAATTAACTAATTTTGCAATTGCAGAGGGCACCTATAATAGTGTACCTACATCACTTACATCAAATACAACAGTTGTAAATGTTATAGATGGTTTAACTTTATCATTATCTGCAGATAAACAAAATCTTATAAATGGTGTACTTACCTACACAATCACTTTAAACAACCAAACAAACATTTCCTTTGAAAATCCTGTTATAACAGATGTGATAGATACTGATTTAGTTACTTTTGTAGATGATTCAGTAACTATAAATAAAGTAAAAGCTACAAACAGTGAATTTAATTATACCTCAAGTAACCACACTTTAAAAATCATTTTAACAGAAGTACCAGCGAATGATGTTGTTACAATGACCTTCCAAGTTAAAAAAAAAACAACTTAGTAGGAACCTATATTCTGAAAAATAAAGTAAAAATGCATCACAATAATCATAAAATAATAAGTAATAGCGTTAACACTATATTAAAAAATAATATTAATTACAAAGGCAAGTATGATTGTAAATCTCCTTTTTGGAGAATCTAAGTCTATTAATAATGAATTATTAGACTTTTTTTAATTACTTAATATTCATTTAATCTTTTATGTATATAGTAATACTGTTAAGTTTTAAAAAAATAATAATTTTTATATTCATTTTTAACTTTAATTATGTTATAATTTCTATATGATATAGGAGAGTATATGGAGACAAAGATATTTAAAACTTTAGATGAACAAATAGAAATATTAAGAGGCAAAAATCTAGTAATAGAGGATGAAGAATATGCAAAAGAAGTACTATTACGAGAAAATTATTTTTTTCTTAATGGATATAGACTACCTTTAATGAAGTCAAAAGATAATAAGATTTTTATTGATGGAGTTAAGTTTGAAGAATTATATAGCATACTTTTATTTGATAGAAAACTAAGAAATATAGTTTTTAAAAATATACTAATTATTGAAAATAATTTAAAATCCATTATTTCATATCAACTATCACTTAAATATGGTTACAAAGAAAAGAATTATTTAAATCCAAATAATTTTAACAATAGTGGAGATAAAAGAAGACAAGTAAATGATTTACTTGCAAAAATGAAAAGACAAATTAAAAATAATGCTATGCAACACTCTGCAACTAGTCATTATATGAATAATTATGGCTATATTCCTTTATGGGTCTTAGTTAAAGTTTTATCTTTTGGTATAGTTAGTGAATTATTTTCTATATTAAAAAAAGAAGATCAATATTCTATTGTAGATGCATATGGGCTTGATATAAAAACATTCTTAGACTATTTACCTATTTTATCTAACTATAGGAATTTATGTGCACATGAAGATATATTATATGACAATAGAACCACTAGATCGATCGAAGATTCTAGATATCATAAAGAACTTAACATACCTATTATGAATAATGAGTTTATATATGGAAAAAATGATTTATTTGCACTTGTTATAATAATAAAATCTATGCTTAAAGATAATGAAGTAAATGACTTCTTACTAGAAGTAAAAAATGCTTTAGATAATTTAGAATATAATTTAAGGAGTATTCCAATTAACAAAATACTTGATAGAATGGGATTCCCTGAAAATTATATGGATATAATTAATATTGAAAAGAAGGAGATGTTTTAAATGAAAGAAAATAATAAAGTGATTAAACAAGTTATAATTTGTTTTTTAATATTCTTTTTAGGAATATTTGTTACAATAGGAGGAATTTATTATTTTAAAGATGAATTATTTAGTGGAGATTCATCTTCAAATGGTATTTGTTATACAGCCTGCCAAAACAAAGTAACTATAAATGAAAAAGGTATTAGTGATGCAGTTGATAAAATATATGACGCAGTTGTATTGATTGAAAACTATAAAAACAATCAATTATATTCTACTGGTACTGGTTTTGTATATAAAATAGATTCTAAAAAAGGATATTTGCTTACTAATTATCATGTTGTAAATGGAAATACTAGTTTAAAAGTAACTTTAAATAATGGCAATACTGTTAATGCAACTTATTTAGGTGGAGACGAATATCTTGATATAGCAGTTATTTCTATAGACTCAGAATATGTCATGAAAGTAGCAGAAATAGGTACAAGTGAAGAATCAAAACTTGGCGATACATTATTTACTATCGGTACACCAGTAGATAGTGAATATATGGGAACTGTAACACGAGGAATTTTATCTGGAAAAGATCGTTTTGTTACAGTAAGTGATTCCTCTGTTATGAAAGTACTTCAAACAGATGCTGCAATTAATCCTGGTAACAGTGGTGGACCACTTGTTAACACTAACGGAGAAGTTATTGGCATTAATTCCTTAAAAATAGTGGAAGATGAAGTTGAAGGTATTGGATTTGCTATCCCTATTGAAGATGTTATGCTTCATATAGATAGTTTTGAAAAAGGTGAGGAAATAGTAAGACCATTTATAGGTATTTCGATGTTAAATGTTTCTGATAGTTATTACTTATATCAATATAAAATAATGCTTGATGAAAGTATTACAAGTGGCGCAGTTGTAATTGAAGTAACAAAAGATTCCCCAGCTTCTAGCGTTCTTGAAAAGGGAGATGTAATTACAAAAATAAACGGAGAAGAAGTAAAAAATACCGCTTATTTAAGATATGAACTTTATAAATACAATGCAGGAGATACTATTGAAGTTACATTTATTAGAGATGGCAAAGTAAAAACAGAAAAAATCAAATTAGTAGAAAATACAAATAATTAAGATAGGGTGGTTTAATGAATAAAACAATTTTTAAAAGACTTTTAGCATATATAATAGATACAATTATTGTTAGTATGTTTGTATTGATATTATCTTTTATACCTCTAATAGGGAAATCCGCTAGTAAGTATACAGACATATCAACAGAAATAGCTGAAGTTGAAGGAAGCTACTCTAATAATGAAATATCACTAGAAGAGTACAATGCTAAAATGATAGATTTAACTTATAAGTTAAATAAAGAAGGAATAATATATATATTTGTAAACTTTATTAGTTTATGCATATACTTTATAGTATTTCAATATTTCAACAAAGGACAAACAATTGGTAAAAAAATACTAAATATAAAAGTAGTTTCAAATAGTAATGAAAAATTAACTATATTTAGTTACGTTGTAAGAAGTTTAATAATAAATAACTTATTTTCTATTTCAATATGTTTACTTTGTACCTTGTTTTTAAACAAAAATATTTATTATACTGTAAGTAATGGCATAACCAATATCGGCGCTATACTACTTTATGCATCGATTATATATGCCTTCTTTAATAAAGAAGGCAGAACTTTGCATGACATACTAAGTAAATCTAAGGTTATTGATTTAAAAGAAAAAGAAATCGAAAAAGAATCTAATGATAAAATAATTGAAGCTGTATATGAGGAAAATTAAATATTTTCCTTTTTGTTTTAAAAAAATGATTATTATGCATATAGTTTATTATGAAATTACCAAATATTCCCGCTAAATTATTTTCTTTGTCTGCTGTTACGATAGGATATTTACTTATCGACGATTTAACTGCAACAGAGCAAAACGCTTTAGGCAACTGGCTAATGCTAATTGCCCAAGTGTTATGCACAAATGCTTTTTATAAACAAGTTCAAACAGAAAGACTAAGTGACTCAGATACAATTAATATGCTAAATAAAATGATTAATACTATGAATAAAGGGGTAGACAATATAAATGCCGAATTTTTTCATAAATAGAGCAGATAGTTTTATTTTTCTTCATAAAAATTAAAAAAAATAAAAAAATTACTTGATTTTTCATATAGAGTTGTGTTATTATTATAGCGTTATGACTGCATTGATGTGCAAGGTTGTCGATACACGAGGACGAGTTGTCAATAGTTATCGGGTTATTTGCACGGAGCAAGTCTATACTAGATATAGGCGAAGGGAGGGGGACATATATGTCAGAAATCAAAGTTCGTGTAAAACTAAGTTCATTTGATCACAGAATCTTAGATAAGGCTGCAACAAAGATTGTTGAAACAGTTAAAAGAACTGGTGGAAAAGTAAGCGGTCCAGTACCATTACCAACAGATATTGAAAAAATTACAATCTTAAGAGCAGTTCACAAATATAAAGATTCACGTGAACAATTTGAATCTAGGACACACAAAAGATTAATTGATATTAAAAACCCAAGTAAAGAAACGATGGATGCATTACAACGTTTAGATTTACCAAGTGGTGTAGAAATCAAAATAACACAAAAATAATAAAAAAGGAGAAAGAAAAAAATGAAAGGAATCTTAGGTAGAAAAATTGGAATGACACAAGTTTTTTCATCTAATGGTAAATTAGTTCCAGTTACAGTAATTGAAATAGAACCAAATGTTGTAACTCAAATTAAAACTATTGAAAATGATGGTTACGAAGCTATTCAACTAGGATATGAAACTGTTCGTGAAAAGTTAAGTAACAAAGCAAAAACTGGTCATACAAGTAAAGCAGGAACTACTCCTAAGCGCTTCTTAAAAGAAATCAGAGGAGTAGACATCAATAATTACAAAGTAGGAGATGAAATTAAAGCGGACCTATTTGAAGCAGGAGAAATTGTTGATGTTACCGGAATTAGTAAAGGAAAAGGATATCAAGGAGTTATCAAAAAGAATAACCAACATCGTGGACCAATGGGACATGGTTCAAAATATCATAGAGGTGTAGGTTCACTAGGTACAATGTTACCAATGAGGGTTTTACCAGGTAAAGCATTACCAAGCCACATGGGTGCAGTAACTAGAACAATCCAAAATTTAGAAATTATCAAAGTTGACATGGAAGATGGATGCATTTTAGTAAAAGGAAGCGTTCCAGGACCAAAGAAATCTTTAGTTGTTATTAAATCTGCAGTTAAGACAAATGATAAACATGATGCATTTGATCTTATATCTTACGAAACAGTAGCAGATGAACCATTAACATCTGAAGATACTAAAGAAGTTACAGAATAATTAAAGAATTAATAATTAATCTGTAATGAAAGGAGAAAAAAGTATGAAATTAGATGTTTTAAACTTAAATGGAGAAAAAATTAAAGATATTAACTTAGATAAAGAAATATTTGGAATAGAACCTAATAATAAAGTCCTAAAAGATGCTATTGTAGTAGCACAATCATCATTAAGACAAGGAACTGCAAAAACTAAAACTCGTAGTGAAGTTAGAGGTGGTGGTAGAAAACCTTGGAAACAAAAAGGAACAGGAAATGCTCGTCAAGGCTCAATCAGAGCAGTACAATGGGTTGGTGGAGGCGTTGCCTTAGGACCAGTTCCTAGAACTTATAACAAAAAACAAAATAGAAAAGAAAGAAAACTAGCACTTAGATCTGCTTATTCATTTAGAGCACAAGGTAATAACGTTTTAGTAGTAGATACATTAAATTTTGAAACTCCTAAAACTAAAGAAATGATTAAAGTGTTAAAAAATCTAAATGTAGAAAATAATAAAGTATTATTAATTGTTAAAGAATATAACGATAACGTAATTCTTTCATCAAGAAACTTACCTAATGTATTTATTGAAAAAGCAAATGAAGTAAGCGTACTTGACTTATTAACTGTTAATAAAGTTATTATAGAACAAAATGCTTTAGAGGACATAAAGGAGGTACTTAAATAATGGATACTAAATACTTAGATATTATTAAAGCTCCAGTAGTTACTGAAAAAAGTGCTACTCTAGGAGGTAAAAATATGTATGCTTTCTATGTTGACCCAAAAGCAAATAAAACAGAAATAAAACTAGCAATTGAAAAAATATTTGGTGTAAAAGTTTTAGAAATTAAAACTATAAATGTTCACCCTAAAAAGAAAAGAGTAGGACGCTATGCAGGACTTACTAACAGAAAGAAAAAAGCTATTGTTAAGTTAAACGAAGGCGACACTATAGAAATAGGGTAAGGAGGAATGACAAGTGGCTATTAAGAAGATTAAACCAACCACTAATGCAAGAAGAGGAATGACTACTCTTGTAAACGAAGAACTTACAAAAAATGTAAAACCTGAAAAAAGTTTACTTGCTCCAGTTAAAAAACAAGCTGGACGTAATAATCAAGGTAAAATTACTGTAAGACATCAAGGTGGCGGTGAAAAAAGAAAATATCGTATAATCGATTTTAAAAGAAACAAATTTGATATAGAAGGTACTGTAGCAACTATAGAATACGATCCAAATAGAAGTGCAAATATTGCTTTAATTAACTATGTTGATGGAGAAAAAAGATATATAATTGCACCAAAAGGATTAAAAGTTGGTATGAAAGTTATATCAAGTAGTAATGCTGATATTAAAGTTGGTAATACATTACCATTAAAAGAAATTCCTGAAGGTACTGTAGTACATAATATAGAACTTAAACCTGGAAAAGGAGGAGAACTAGCTAGAAGTGCTGGTGCATCTGCTCAAATCCTTGGTAAAGAAGGAAGATATGTACTTGTTAGATTAACTTCTGGAGAAGTAAGAAAAATATTAGATACTTGCCTTGCAACAATTGGTGAAGTAGGAAATGAAGACTATTCATTAGTTAAACTAGGTAAAGCAGGTAGAAAAAGACATATGGGTATTAGACCTACAGTTCGTGGATCTGTTATGAACCCTAATGACCATCCACATGGTGGTGGTGAAGGTAGAGCTCCAGTAGGTAGAAGTGGACCAATGACTCCATGGGGTAAACCAGCACTTGGATATAAAACTAGAAAGAAAAAATCGTCAGACAAACTTATCGTTCGTCGTAAGAATAGTAAATAGGAAAGGAAGAATATTATGGCAAGAAGCATTAAAAAAGGACCTTATGTATTTGATAGATTACTAGATAAGGTTAATAAAATGAATGAAACTGGAAAAAAAGAAATCATCAAAACTTGGTCACGCCGTTCTACAATTTTTCCTGAATTTATAGGACACACATTCGCAGTACATAATGGTAAAGAATTTATACCTGTATATGTAACTGAAGACATGGTAGGACACAAATTAGGAGAATTTGCATTAACTCGTAAATTTGGTGGTCATGGCGATGACAAGAAGAAAAAGTAAGAGGAGGAAATAGAAAATGGATGTAAAAGCTATAGCAAAAGAAGTTAGAATAAGTCCAATCAAACTTCGTCTTATGGCAGATTTAGTACGTGGAAAAAGTACTACTGAAGCACAAAATATTTTAAATAATTATAATAGCAAATCAGCAAGAGTAATTCTAAAAGTTGTAAATTCTGCAGTAGCAAATGCTGTAAATAACAACAAATTAGATGAATCAAAACTATTTGTTAAAGAAATAAGAGTTGACATGGGAACAACTTTAAAAAGAAGGGTACCAGGTTCACGTGGTTCAATTGATAAATTCTATCATAGAAGATCACATGTAACAGTAGTGGTATCAGAAAGGTAATTTAGGAGGTATTTATGGGACAAAAAGTAAGTCCAACTGGATTTAGAATTGGCGTAAACAAAGATTGGGAATCAAAATGGATGGCTCCTAAAAAAGATTTTTCTAAATATCTAGCAAATGATATTAAAATAAGAGAATATTTAGAAAAGAATTTAAAAGATACTGGCATCTCTAAAGTAGAAATCGAAAGAAATGCTAAAAGATGTGAAGTTATTATTCACACTTCTAAACCAGGTGTAATAATTGGACGTGGTGGAGAAGAAATTAACAAATTAAAACAAAACTTATCTAAATTAGTAGGTGAAACAGTTCAAGTATCAATCATGGATGTTAAAAACATTGATTTAAACGCAGAACTAGTTGCACAATCTGTTGCAAAACAAATTGAAAACAGAGCACCATTTAGACAAGCACAAAAGAAAGCTATTCGTGCTGCTATGAAAGCCGGAGCTAAAGGTATTAAAATCTTAGTTTCTGGTAGATTAAACGGTGTAGAAATGGCTAGAAGTGAAAGACATTCTGAAGGAGTTATTCCATTACATACAATCCGTGCAGATGTAGATTACGGTTTTGCTGAAGCAAATACTACTTATGGAAAAATCGGAGTTAAGGTATGGATATGTAAAGGAGAAATCTTACCTTCTAAGTCCAAAAAAGAAGGAGGTAATTAATTATGTTAATACCATCTAGGACAAAATATAGAAGAGTTCATAGATTAAAATACGAAGGAAAAGCAAAAGGTAATACAACTTTATCTTTCGGAGACTATGGATTACAAGCAAAAGAAGGTGCTTGGATAACAAATAATCAAATCGAAGCAGCTCGTATTGCTATGACACGTTATATGAAACGTGGAGGAAAAGTTTATATTAATATTTTCCCACATATGCCTAAAACAGCAAAACCACTTGAAGTTCGTATGGGTTCAGGTAAAGGTTCTGTTGATAAATGGATGGCTGTTGTTAAAGAAGGAAAAATATTATTTGAAATCTCTGGAGTATCAGAGGAAGTTGCAAGAGAAGCATTACGTTTAGCTTCTCACAAGTTACCAATTAAAACCAAATTTGTAAAAAAAGAAGAAATGGGTGGTGAAAACGCATGAAAATGGAAGAATTAAGAAAACTATCCACAGAAGAACTAAACTTAAAAATAAAAGAATCTAAAGAAGAATTATTCAATTTGCGTTTCCAACAAGCTACAGGAAGTTTAGAAAAACCAGTTAGACTAAGAGAACTTAGAAAACAGGTTGCTAGAATGAAAACAATAATTCGCGAACGTGAGAATAATTAATTAGGAGGACAGATATGGATAATAAAGGAAAAAAAGAATTAGTTGGAAAAGTTGTTAGTGATAAAAATAACAAGACTATTACTGTATTAGTAGAAACATATAAGAAACATCCAAAATATGGTAAAAGAGTTAAATATAGTAAAAAATATACTGCTCATGATGAAACTAATAAAGCTAAAGTAGGAGATACTGTTAGAATAGTAGCTACAAGACCACTATCAAAAACAAAAAGATTCTATTTAGCAGAAATAGTAGAAGAAAGAGTAATATTATAAGGAGGAAGTAAACATGGTTCAACAAGAAACACGTTTAAAAGTAGCTGACAACTCTGGCGCTCGTGAATTACTTGTTATAAGAGTACTTGGAGGAAGCAAAGTTAAATTTGGTAATATTGGTGATGTAGTAGTAGGAACTGTAAAAAAAGCAGTACCTAACGGAACTACAAAAAAAGGTAAAGTAGTAAAAGCTGTTATCGTAAGAACTGTACAAGGTGTAAGACGTGATGATGGCTCATACATAAAATTTGATGACAATGCATGTGTATTAATAAAAGATGATAAATCTCCAATTGGAACACGTGTATTCGGCCCAGTTGCTAGAGAACTTCGTGATAAAGATTACATGAAAATCGTTTCTTTAGCAAAAGAAGTTTTATAAGGAGGTAAATTATGAAATTAAAAGTAGGAGATAAAGTTAGAGTAATGGTCGGAAAAGACAAAGGTAAAGAAGGCACAATTACTCATACATTCAAAAACGAAAACAAAGTAGTAATTGAAGGAATTAATATGGTAAAAAAACATATTAAACCTAACACTTCTAATGAAACTGGTGGAATTATTGAAGTAGAAGCTAAAATAGATGCTTCAAACGTTATGATAATTGACTCTAAAACAAATAAAGTTACAAGAGTTTATCATGATATAGATAAAAAAACAAATAAAAAAGTTAGAGTGAGCAAGTCTCACAATAAACTTGATTAGTGAGGAAGGAGGGTATATATGAACCGCCTAAAAGAAAAATATAATAAGGAAATTGTTCCTAGTTTAAAAGAAAAATTTAATTATAAATCAGTAATGCAAGTACCAAAATTAGAAAAAATAGTAGTTAATATTGGTGCAGGAGACGCTAGTCACAACTCAAAATTACTTGATGCTTGTGTAAATGATTTAATGGCTATAACAGGACAAAAACCAGTTATAACAAAAGCTAGAAAATCAATCGCAGGATTTAAAATTCGTGAAGGGCAAAATATTGGATGTAAAGTTACTTTAAGAGGAGAAAATATGTACAACTTCTTAGATAAACTTATTTCAGTATCACTTCCACGAGTAAGAGATTTTAGAGGTGTTTCATCAAAAGCATTTGATGGAAGAGGAAATTATACAATTGGTATTAAAGAACAATTAATTTTCCCAGAAATTGAATATGATGATGTAGTTAAAGTAAGAGGTATGGATATCGTTCTTGTAACAACTGCTAAGACTGATGAAGAAGCTTATGCATTACTAGAAGAACTAGGTATGCCATTTAAGAAATAGTCGGAGGTTATTATGGCAAAAAAAAGTATGATAGCGAAAGCTAATAAAGTACAAAAATTTAAAGTTCGTGAATATACTCGTTGCAATAGATGTGGTAGACCTCACGGAGTATTAAAAAAATATGGTCTTTGTCGTATTTGCTTTAGAGAATTAGCAAACAAAGGACAAATACCAGGAGTAAAAAAATCAAGTTGGTAGCAAAAGGAGGAATTTATAATGGTAGTAACAGATCCAATTGCAGATATGCTTACAAGAATTCGTAATGCAAACGCAATGAAATATAAAGAAGTATCAATGCCTGTATCAAAAGTAAAAAAAGAAATTGCTAAAATATTAAAAGATGAAGGATTTATCGAAGACTATAAAGTTGAAGATAGTAATCTTACATTAAATTTAAAATATACATCAAAAAAAGAAAGGGTAATTACAGGACTTAAACGTATTTCAAAACCAGGTCTTAGAATCTATGCTAAAAAAGACGAAGTACCAAAAGTATTAAATGGTTTCGGTATCGCAATCATTTCTACTTCTAAAGGTATTATGACTGATAAAGAAGCAAGAAAACAATCACTTGGCGGAGAAGTAATGGCTTATATCTGGTAATAGGTGATTATAATGAGTCGTATAGGTAAAAGAATAATAGCAATTCCTGAAAATGTTACAGTAGAGGCTAAAGATAATACTGTTATAGTAAAAGGACCAAAAGGAGAACTTACTGCTCCAATAGTAAAAAATATTGAAGTAGAAGTAAAAGATAATGAAGTTTATGTTAATAGAACAAATGAATTAATTCCTACTAAACAAATGCACGGAACTACTAATGCTAATATCAAAAATATGATCGAAGGAGTATCTAATGGTTTTAAAAAATCTCTAGAAATAGTTGGTGTAGGTTACAGATTTAATGTTAAAGGTAACACTTTAGTTATTAATGCTGGTTATTCTCACCCAGTAGAACTAGAAGTACCAGAAGGTATTAAAGTTGATCAAAAAAGCAATACAGAAATAGAAGTATCTGGTATTGATAAAATAAAAGTAGGAGAATTTGCTGCTAATATTCGTAAAGTTAGAAAACCTGAACCTTACAAAGGAAAAGGTATTAAATATGCTGGAGAACATATTAGACGCAAGGAAGGTAAAAAAGCAAAATAGTAGGAGGAAAATATGGTAAAAAATAATTCACGCAATGAAATGCGTAAAATAAGACATAAAAGAATTAGAAAACAAATTTCTGGTACAAAAGATATCCCTAGATTATGCGTTTACCGTTCAAATATGAACATCAAAGCACAACTAATAGATGATGAAAACAATATTACTTTAGCAGAAGCATCTTCTATTAAAATGAAAGGCAATAACATCGAAGTAGCAACTAAAGTAGGAGAAGCAATCGCAGATAAAGCAAAAGAACTAAAAATCAAAAAAGTTGTATTTGATCGTGGTGGATATCTATACCATGGACGTGTTAAAGCTCTAGCAGATGCAGCACGTGAAAAAGGTTTAGAATTCTAGTGGGAGGTAAAGTTATGCAAAATAAAAAAATGAATAAAAAGCCAGTTAAAACTCTTGATGAAATCGTACTAGATACTAAAGCCGTTGTTAAAGTAACACAAGGTGGTCGTCAAAGACGTTTCCAAGCAGTAGTTTTAGTTGGAGATAGAAAAGGACTTGTAGGACTTGGAACTGGTAAAGCAAATGAAGTTGCAGAAGCAGTTAAAAAAGCAAGACAAGAAGCTAATAAAAATGTTGTTAGAATTCCAATTATTGATGGTAGAACTATTCCACATGAAGTAGTAGGAACAAAAGGTGCTACTAAAGTAATTATTAAACCAGCATCAGCAGGTACTGGATTAATCGCCGGAGGAGCAGTAAGATCTGTTCTAGAACTTGCAGGATGTCACGATATAGTATCTAAATCACTAGGAGCAAGAACAAAAATTAATATGGCTAGAGCTACAATTTCAGCACTTCAAAATCTAAAAACAATTGAAGAAGTAGCAGAAATACGTGGAAAAAGCAAAGAGGAGATATTAGGATAATGGAATTACATGAATTAAAGAAAAACGTTGGTGCAACATCTACTAAAAAAAGAGTAGGTCGTGGACCAGGTAGTGGTTTAGGAAAAACAAGTGGCAGAGGAGAAAACGGACAAAAATCTCGTAGTGGTGCTTCAATAAGAGCAGTCTTTGAAGGAGGACAATCACCACTTTACAGAAGATTACATAAAAGAGGATTCTCTAATGCTGAATTTAAAACAAGATATGCAACAATAAATATTAGCGATTTAAACAGATTTAATGATGGAGACGTAATAACTCCAGAATTATTAAAAGAAACTGGAATTGTAAAAAAACAATTATCAGGTATTAAAGTTTTAGGTAATGGAACTTTAGATAAAAAATTAACAATAAAAGCACATAGATTTACACAAAGTGCATTAAATAAGATTGAAGAATCAGGAAGTAAAGCAGAGGTGATATAGGATGTTTAAGCCTCTTAAACAACTATTTACTAAAAAGAATAAAGATTTAAGAAAAAGAATTTATTTTACACTAGCAGTTTTAACCCTATTTATAATAGGTACAACAATTGAAGTACCAGGTACTCAAGCAATAACAAAAAATCTAGGTTTCCTAGAACTATTAAATATTATGGGTGGTGGAGCACTAGAAAAATTCTCAATCTTTTCACTAGGTGTAACCCCATACATAACTGCATCAATTATAATTCAGTTATTACAAATGGATATTATTCCATACTTTAAAGAACTTTCAGAGCAAGGTCATACAGGACAACAAAAACTAAATCAAATAACAAGATATGTTGGTATAGCTTTTGCCTTTGTTCAAGGCTTTGCAATGGCTTATGCCTTTCTAGGAAAAGATGCTGGAATAATTAACCAATTAGAAGTAGCATTAATTATGACTGCAGGTACAGCTTTCCTATTATGGCTTGGAGATCAAGTAACTCAAAAAGGAATAGGAAACGGAGTATCACTAATAATTATGGCAGGTATAGTAGCATCACTTCCAAATATGATGATTACTGCTTTCCAAACATTAGTAGATTTCTCAAGTACAAAAGCAGGTATCGTAGGTATAGCAAGCTTCTTACTATTTGTAATAGTATACCTAATTGTTATAGTAGGAGTTATCTTTGTTGAAGGAGCAGAAAGAAGAATACCAATTCAATATGCTAATAAATCAACAGCTAGTTTAGGCAAACAAACTTATATGCCTATTAAAATAAATTCAGCTGGAGTTATCCCTGTAATATTTGCTTCAAGTTTACTTGCAGTTCCTGCAACTATTGCACAATTTGTAAGTAATGAAAAATTCACAAACTTTGTAAATACTTATTTAGATTATACAAAACCAGTAGGATTTATAATCTTTATAGTATTAATATTCTTCTTTGCATATTTTTATACATTTGTACAAATGAAACCAGATCAAATGGCAAAGAATTTACAAAACAATGGAGGATATGTTCCAGGTGTTAGACCAGGAGAAGCAACTACTAAATATTTTTCAAGTGTATTATCTAGACTTACAATAGTAGGAGCATTCTTTCTAACAGTACTTGCAGCACTTCCAATACTAGTAAATGCATTTACTAGTTTACCATCAACAGTATCTCTTGGAGGAACAAGTTTACTAATTGTTGTAGGAGTCGCAATCGAAACATATAAACAATTAGAAAGTAGTCTTTTAAGTAGAACTTATGATGGTGCAAAAAGAAATAGTAGGAGAAGAAGATAATGAAAAATATTATTTTATTAGCACCTCCAGCCGCTGGTAAAGGTACATTATCACAGTTACTAAAAGAAAAATATGGATATATATCTTTATCAACTGGAGATATCTTAAGAGAAAAAGCAAAAAATGATGAAAGTTTAAAAACAAAAATGAGTGAAGGTAAATTACTAGATGACGAAACAGTATTTGATGCATTAACTTACTCTTTAGAAAAACTAGAAGGATCATATATTTTAGATGGTTTCCCTAGAACTATAGAACAAGCAAAAATGTATGAAGAGTTTCTAACAAGAAATAACAAAGATTTAGGTATAGTTATTTACTTAGATGTAGATAAAGAAGAACTAAAACAAAGAGTTATAACTAGAATAATTTGTCCAAACTGTAAAAAATCATATTCTACTAGAAATAAAAACTTATTTTCAAAAGAAGAAGGAATCTGTGATGACTGTAAAGTAAGTTTAATCCAAAGAGAAGATGATAAAGAAGAAGTATTTGAAGCAAGATATAATGAATATCAAGAAAAAACTTCTAAACTTATTAACTTCTATGAAGAAAAAAACTTATTATATAGAATAAACAAACTAACAATAGATGAAATGTTAGAAGAAGCAGAAAAGGTAATAAAATAATATATGATAAACATAAGAAGTGATAAAGAAATAGAGTATTTAAAAATTGCAGGACATATAGTATATGAAACCCACAATTATTTAAAGAAATATATAAAACCTGGTATTACAACCCAAAAACTAGATGAATTAGCAGAAAAATTCATAAGAAGTAAGGGTGCTACTCCATCCTTTAAAGGATATGAAGGTTTTCCAAATGCTTTATGTATAAGTGTAAATGAAGAAGTAGTACACGGTATCCCAAGTAAAAGAGTATTAAAAGATGGTGATATAGTAACACTAGATATTGGTGCTTGTTACAAAGGATATCATGGTGACTCTGCTTGGACTTATAAAGTAGGAAAAATAGATAAAAACAAAGAATATCTAATGGAACATACAGAAAAATCTCTATATGAAGGATTAAAAATGGTAAAACCAGGAAATAGAATTGGAGATATATCTTCTTCTATAGAAGAGTATGCATTAAAGCATAATCTAGGAGTAGTAAAAGAATTAGTAGGTCACGGTGTTGGAACTAGTGTCCACGAAGACCCAGAAGTACCAAACTATGGGAAAAAGGGGACAGGACCTATATTAAAAGTAGGTATGGTAATAGCAATAGAACCAATGCTTACACTAGGTAGTCCAGATATAGTTATAAATGAAAATAATTGGACTATTGAAACAGAAGATTACAGTCCATCAGCGCATTTTGAGCACACAGTTGTAGTAACAAAAGATGGATATGAAATTACGACAGGAGCGTGAAAAAATGGCGAAAAATGATGTAATTGAAACAGAAGGGAAAGTTTTAGAAGTTATCCCAGGTGGAAACTTTAAAGTAGAACTTACAAACGGTCATATAATTGAAGCTCACGTTTCTGGTAAAATGCGATTAAACTATATTCGTATTTCACCAGGCGATAAAGTTATGATCGAACTTTCTCCATATGATTTAACACGTGGGCGTATAACCTATAGAAAGTAGGAGGTAATAATATGAAAGTAAAACCATCAGTTAAAAAAATTTGTGCAAAATGTAAAGTTATTAAACGTAAAGGAAAAATAATGGTAATTTGTGAAAATCCAAAACACAAACAAGTTCAAGGTTAGTAAGGGAGGAATAATATGGCACGTATTAAAGGTGTAGAAATACCTAATGATAAGAAAATAAAAGTTTCATTAACTTATATTTATGGTGTTGGAGATACTACTGCATCTAAAATATTAAACGCAGTAAATGTAGATCCAGAAAAAAGAACTAAAGATCTTTCAAATGAAGAATTAGGATTAATTCGTGAAGAATTAGGTAAATATGTTACTGAAGGAGATCTAAGACGTGAAGTTGGTATGAATATTAAAACAAAAATGGAAATTGGTTCATACGAAGGTATCCGTCATAGAAGAGGTTTACCTGTAAGAGGTCAAAGAACAAATAGAAATGCTAGAACTCGTAAAGGTAGAGGAAAAGTAGTAGCAAATAAAAAGAAATAGGAGGTTAAACTATGGCTTATAAACAAAGAAAAAGAAAAGTAAAAAAGAATATTCCTGAAGGTGTTGCACATATTCACGCAACATTTAATAATACAATTACTACAATTACAGATAAAGATGGAAATGTAGTAACATGGGCTTCAAGTGGTGCTATTGGATTTAAAGGAAGCAAAAAATCTACACCATTTGCAGCAGGACAAGCTGCAGAAAAAGCTGGAAAAGCAGCTTATGATGCAGGAATGAGAAAAGTTGAAGTAGTCGTAAAAGGCGTTGGACCAGGAAGAGAAACCGCTATTAGAACTTTACAAAATGCAGGACTTGAAGTAACTACAATTAGTGATGTTACTCCAATTCCACATAACGGATGTCGTCCACCTAAAAGACCACGTAACTAATAAAAGGGAGGTTAACCTATGATACAATTTGAAAAACCAGATTATAAAATAACAGAATTAGATGAAAAAAATAATTATGCAAAATTTGAACTAGAACCATTAGAAAGAGGTTTTGGTTACACAATTGGTAACGCATTAAGAAGAGTAATGTTATCATCACTTCCAGGAAGTGCAATTACAAGTGTTAAAATTGAAGGAGTTTTACACGAATTCCAAACAATTGAAGGAGTAGTTGAAGATGTAGCATCTATTATTTTAAACTTAAAAAATGTTGTTATCAAAAAACATTGTGAAGAAGAAAAAATAATTAGATTATATGCTGATACTGAAGGAGTTGTTACTGCCGGAGATATCAAATGTGATGCTGATGTTGAAATAATTAACAAAGATCAAGTAATTGCAACCCTTGCAAAAGGTGGTAAACTTGATATGGAAATGACAGTAGGATCAGGAAGAGGATATGTAAGAGCAGACGAAAACAAAAAAATAATTGGTGATAAAAAAATAGGTGTAATCGCTATTGATTCACTATATTCTCCAATTGAAAGAGTTGGATATGAAGTATTAGATGCTCGTGTTGGACAAAACGAAAACTATGATAAATTAGTAATCGAAGTAGTTACAAATAGTTCAATCAAACCAGAAGAAGCAATTGCTTTAGCAAGTAGAATCTTAATTGAACATCTAGAAATAGTAACTAAATTAGATAAAATTGCTAATGTCGCAGGTTTAATGATTGAAAAGAAAGAAGATCCAAAACAAAAAGCATTAGAAACCGCAATTGAAGATTTAGATTTTTCAGTTCGTGCATACAATTGCTTAAAACGTGCAGGTATTCATACATTACAAGATTTAGTTAATAAATCAGATGCTGATGTAATGAAAATCCGTAATTTAGGTAAAAAATCATTAAAAGAAGTTCTTGATAAAGTTAAAGAATTAGATTTAACTTTAAAAGATGAAGATTAACAGGAAGGAGTTGTAATAATGGCTTATAGAAAATTAGGTGTTGACAACAAACATAGAAGAAGTATGCTTGCTAACCTTACTATTAGTTTAATTAAAAATGAAAGAATAGAAACAACTGAAGCAAGAGCAAAAGAAACAAGAAAAGCAGTAGAAAAAATGATAACTCTAGGTAAAAGAGGAACATTAGTATCAAGAAGAAATGCACTAGCTTTCTTAATGAATGATAAAGAAGCAGTAAGTAAAGTATTCGATGAACTTGCACCACGTTATGAAAATAGAAATGGTGGATATACTAGAATACTTAAACTTGATGAAAGAAAAGGCGATGACGCCTTAATGGTTATTTTAGAATTAGTTTAATAATTAAATCGATGAAGTGGAAAAGTATTATTAGAACCTTTATCAAAGCAAGTTGGGATGATGAAAGCCAATATAAAGACTAATAAGAAGAACACCACTGAGTGTTTATCTGAATTTAGTAGGATAAACCGGTAATACCGTTATAAAAATTAAGAACCAAGAAGGATGGTACCACGTATATGTTCCTTTAATTGGTTCTTTTTTCATTAAAAGAAAAGGAGAAAATTATGGATATAAAAGAATTATTTGAAAAAGATTATATAGGAAAAGAAATAGTTATATCAGGATGGATTAGAAACCATCGTAAACAAAAAGATTTTGCTTTTATTAGTTTAAGTGATGGTACAACAATTAATAACTTACAAATAGTATATACAAAAGATACAAAAGGATATGATGAAGTAAACAAAGCCCTAGTAGGTTCTTCAATTGAAATTAAAGGTATTATTGTAAAATCAGAAGGAAACCAAGATTTTGAATTAAAAGCAGAAGAAATAAAAATATTAGGAACTTGTCCTGAAGATTATCCAATTCAAGCAAAAAGACACACTAGAGAATTTTTAAGAGAACAAACCTACTTAAGACCAAGAACAAACCTATTTAATGCTGTATTTAGAGTAAGAAGTGTTGCTGCAATGGCAATACATACTTATTTCCAAGAAAGAGGATATGTATATGCTCATACTCCAATTATAACAGGAAGTGACTGTGAAGGTGCTGGAGAAATGTTTCAAGTTACAACTCTTGACTTAAATAGATTAAAAAATGAAAAAGAAGTAGATTATACAAAAGACTTCTTTGGTAAACAAACAGCATTAACAGTATCAGGCCAATTACAAGCAGAAACATTTGCTACTGCATTTAAAAAAACATATACATTTGGTCCAACCTTTAGAGCGGAAAACTCAAATACAAAAACACACGCTAGTGAATTTTGGATGATTGAACCAGAAATAGCATTCTGTGATTTAGAACAAGATATGGATATAATGGAAGAAATGTTAAAATTTATCGTAGACTATGTTCTAAAACACGCAAAAGATGAAATGTTATTCCTAGATAAATTTGTAGAAAATGGCTTAATAGATAAATTAAATAAACTATTAAATAGTAATTTTACTAGAATAGATCATAAAGATGTAATAACTATCTTAAAAGAAAGTAATATTAAATGGGAATTTGAGCCACAATATGGAGAAGATATAGCAAAAGAACACGAAAAATATATTACTGAATACTTTAATGGTCCTGTATTTATTAAAAACTGGCCAAAAGATATAAAAGCATTCTATATGAAACAAAATGATGATAATGAAACAGTTGCTGCAGTAGACCTTGAAGTCCCAGGTGCTGGAGAACTAATGGGAGGATCTCAAAGAGAAGAAAGTTATGAAAAACTAGTAAATAGAATGAAAGAACTAAATATGGAAGAAGATGAATTAAGTTGGTATATTAACTTAAGAAAATATGGAACATGTATTCATTCAGGATTTGGCATGGGATTTGAAAGATTATTAATTTACCTAACTGGAGTAGATAATATTAGAGATGTAATTCCATTTCCTAGAACACCTAAAAATTGTGAATATTAAAAACTGATTTATTTCAGTTTTTTAAAAAAGAGGAGGAATGATTATGCAAACAAAATTTACAAAAGAAGAAATTTACAAGTATGCAGATAAATTATTAATCGGATTAACAGAAGAAGAAAACGAAATGGTATTAAAAGAATTTGATGTTATTGATAAAAATATTAGTTTAATAAATAATATACCTAATATAGAAAATGTAGATATTATGAGTCATTGCTTAGATGATTTTGAGTTTGACTTAAGAGAAGATACAATTGAAGAATCAACTGATATTGATGATCTTTTATCAAACTGTGATAATTATCGTAATAATGAAGTAAAAGTCCCAAAGGTGGTGGAATAATGAAATATATGGATAAAAGTATAGAAGAATTGCATAAGATGTTAAAAAATAATGAAGTTAGCTGTGAAGAACTGATTGAAGAATCAAAAAGACTTGCTCATGTTATTCAGGATAAATGTAATGCATTCATAACCATAAATGATGAAGTTAAGCCGCTCGAAATAACAGATGAATTATTATCCGGTATTCCATATGGTGTAAAAGATAATTTTTCCACTAAAGGCATTCTATCAACAGGTGCTTCAAACACTTTACGTGATTATGTTCCATTTTTTTCTGCGACTGCTATTGAAAAATTAGATAAAAAAGGCGCTCTCAAAATTGGAAAAACTAATATGGATGAATTTGGTATGGGTGGAACCGGAACAACAGGTTTTACAGGGAAAACATTAAATCCGTGGGATTTGTCAAGAATGTGTGCTGGTTCATCTTCTGGCTCAGCCTGTGCTGTAGCTGCTGGAGTTTTTCCTTATGCACTTGGTACAGATACTGGTGATTCGATTAGAAAACCAGCAGCATATTGTGGTATTGTGGGATACAAGCCTACGTATGGTATGATTTCAAGATATGGTATTTTTCCTTTTGCTAGTAGTTTAGATCATGCGGGTGTTCTTACAAGAAGTGTTAAAGATGCTGCTATAGTTGTTGATGCAATGAAAGGCAAAGATCCTAAAGATATGACAACTTGGGATTCAAATAGTATTAATTTGTATAATTCTATTAGTAATGATGTAACTAATAAAAAAGTTTGCTTTATAAAAGAAATATGCGATCTTGATTCATATTCTTCTGACATTTCTAGTGAATTGAAAGAACATTTAATTAATTTTAATCAAAAACTAGAACTATTTAAAGAAATGGGTGTACAAGTAGAAGAAGTTTCTGTTGACAAAAATCTTTTAAATGCAGTTTTTAGTACATATACAGTAATTTCATGTGCTGAGGCAACATCTAATATGTCAAACTTAACTGGTATTGTTTTTGGTCCTAGAGAAAAAGGTGATAGTTACGAAGAAATAATGAAAAATTATCGTACTAATAATTTTTCTTCAATGATAAAAAGAAGATTTATTATCGGAGCATATGTTTTGGAAGAAAAAAATAAAGATAGATATTTTTATAACGCTTGTCGCGCAAGAAGATTACTTGTCGATACATGGAATAAATTATTTGAAGAATATGATGCAGTTATTTTACCAGTTGGATTAGGTCCTGCTAAAAAATTTGAAAAAGATAATGAAATAATTGATGATTTTCAAATATTAGATGAACATTTACAAATTGGTAATTTTGGTGGTTTTCCATCAATAACAATTCCTGACGGATTTGTTAATGATTTGCCAGTAGGTTTAAATATAACAGGTAAAAGATATGATGATGTTACCGTTTTAAATTTAGCATATTCTTTGGAATCAAAAATGCCATATAAAAATCAAATAGCAAGGAGGGTATATGATGAATGATAAATATAAAGCAATTATAGGTTTAGAAATGCATTGCGAGATAAGTGAAACAAATACTAAAGTTTTTTCTTCCGCTAGAAATGAATATAATGAAGAAGCTAATCTTAATGTTGTTCCAGTAGATATGGCTTTTCCTGGTACACTTCCTGTAATTAATAAAGAAGCTGTAAAAAAAGCACTAATGGCAAGTATTATGTTAAATTGCAAACAACCCGATTATGTGTATTTTGAAAGAAAAAATTATTATTATCCAGATTTACCAAAAGGGTATCAACTTACTCAAGAAACTAAGCCTTGTCCAATTGGTATGTATGGTAATGTAGAATATTATGTTAATGATGAAAAGAAAATTGCATGTATAGATAATATTCATTTAGAGGAAGATGCTGCTAGTTTAGACCATTATTCTACATTTTCTACAATTGATTATAATAGATCCGGAGTTCCTTTGTTAGAACTTGTAACAACACCTTGTTTTCATACTGCAGATGAAGCTGTAGAATTTTTGAAAATGATGAGATTAATATATAGATATTCAGGAATAAGTGAAGCAGATAGCAAAAAAGGACATATTAAATGTGATGTCAATGTTTCAATAATGGATTCTAGTAAAGATGAAACGAATCCAAATAATTACGGAACTCGTGTTGAATTAAAAAATATAAATTCTTTCGGGGGAGTAAGAGATGCAATTAACTACGAGATAGAAAGACAGATTAAGTTAAAAGAAAATGGACAATATGATAAAATGCTTCAACAAACAAGAAGATGGGATGATGATAACAAGGAAACAGTTTATATGAGGGATAAAGTTAATGCTATTGATTATAGATATTTTATTGAACCAAATATTCCTAAATATAAATTAACTAAAGAATTTATTAATGAAGTAAGAGATAATATCCCTGTTTTACCTAATAAAAGGTTTGATACTTATCTAAATAAATATAAATTATCGTTGAAAGATGCTGATGCTTTAATAAGAGAAAAAAATATTTCTGATTACTATGATGAAGTTGTAGCAGCTGGCATCGATCCAAATGAAGCTTTTAAATGGGTTTCTACTGTTATAATTAGTTCTATGAATAAATTAGATAAGACTTTAGAAGATTTAAAAATTACTTCTAGAATGTTAAGTGATGTTATTAAATTGGTTTTAAGTGATAAAATATCTATGAATAATGCTAAAAAAATAATATATAAGGCAATAGAACTAGGCAAAGACCCCATATTAATTATTAAAGAAGAAAACTTAGAACAAATAGATGATGATAACTTAATTATTAAATATGTAAACGAAGCATTAGATGAAAACGAAGATATTGTTAATCAGTTTAAAGAAGGAAAAGATTATGTTGTTAATTTCTTTGTAGGACAAGTGATGAAAAAGACTAAGGGACAAGCAAACCCAAAAAGAACTTTAGAAATTATAAATAATGAGATTAGGAGGAGATAATTATGAATGAATATAGAAATCATTATTGTGGATTAATAGGAATAAATGATGTAGATAAAAATGTTGTAGTAAGTGGTTTTGTAGACTCTGTAAGAGATCATGGAGGAATTTTATTTCTTGATTTAAGAGATTCAGAAGGAATCTTACAAGTTACAAGTGAAAATCAAGATATGTTTCTTCATTTAACTAAAGAAAGTGTCGTAAGAGTTGAGGGTATAATAAAGAAAAGAAAAGACGATGACATAAATCCAAATATCAAAACAGGTAGTTTTGAATTAGTTGCAAATAAGTTAGATATAATTAGTAAGTGTGAACATATCTTGCCTTTTGAAATAAAAACTTCAAAAACAGTTTCAGATGAGATAAGATTAAAATATCGTTTTTTAGATTTAAGAAACCCTAAAATGCATAATATAGTATTGCTAAGGAGCGATGTTCTCCACTTTATTAGAAATAAAATGTATGATTTAAAATTCACCGAAGTTCAAACCCCAATTTTAAGCGTTTCGTCTCCAGAAGGAGCTAGAGATTTTGTTGTACCATCTAGAAATTTTAAAGGAAAGTTTTATGCCTTACCTCAAGCACCTCAAATATATAAACAATTATTAATGACTTCAGGGATAGATAAGTATTTTCAAATAGCCCCATGTTTTAGAGATGAAGATCCCAGAGCAGACAGAACTTTAGAATTTTATCAACTTGATTTAGAAATCGCGTTTCCTGAAATAGAAAATTTGTATTCTCTAGGCCAAAATATTTGTTTAGATATATTTAAAAACTTTTCTTCTAAAAAAATTGTTAATGAAGTTTTTCCTAGAATATCGTATAAAGATTCTATGCTTAAATATGGTACTGACAAACCAGATTTAAGAAACCCTCTTGTCATCATTGATTTAACTGAAGAATTTAAAGACACATCTTTTAAACCATTTAGAAATACTACAGTAAGAGGAATTAAAGTAGAAGATGTAGAAGATAAACCTAATTCTTGGTATAATGATATAGTTGATTATGCTACTAGTATTGGTATGCCTGGAATAGGTTATATTAATGTTCTAGATGATATGTCATTTAAAGGCCCTATTGATAAATTTTTAACAGATGATGAAAGACAAAATTTAATTGATAAAGTAGAACTTAAACCTGGGTGTGCATTATTCTTTATCGCAGATAAAACAAATTATAATCGTTTTGCCTCATTAATTAGAACTTATTTAGGAAATAAATTAGAATTAATTGATAATGATGCATTTGCTTTTTGTATTATTAATGATTTTCCTATGTTTGAATATGATGAAGAAAACGATAAAATTGATTTTGGTCATAATCCCTTTAGTAGGCCTAGATGCAATATTGATGAAATAAATGAAGAAACTTATGAAAAAATTATTGCATATCAATATGACTTTGTTTGCAATGGCAAAGAATTAGCAAGTGGTGCTATCAGAAATACTAATTTAGATGTTTTATATAAGTGCTTTGAATTAGTAGGTTATTCTAAGGAAGAAGTGAAAGAAAAATTCAGATCAATAACAACTGCTTTTGAATATGGTGTTCCACCACATGGTGGTTTCGCAATCGGTATAGATAGAATTTTAATGCTTATATTGGACGAAGATAATTTGCGTGAAGTTCAAACATTTCCACCAGCGGCCTCAGGACAAGATTTATTAATGGGAGGCCCAAGCGAATTAACAGAACAACAACTTAGAGAATTACACATAAAACTAAGATAAATATTTTATAATTTTAAAACTGAAAGACAAAAATTTTCAGTTTTTTTTAAAATTTACTAAAAAAACCAGGTATCTTTCTTTTTTTATATATTTATATATATGAGAGGAGGAAAAAATATGAAAAAAATAATTATGCTAATGTTACTGTGTTTTCCATTTAATACTTATGCATTAAATTATAAATATCAGGACACTTTAGTAGAAGATCAAAAATATTTAGTAAAGGAGGAAAAATTATATAAGTTTTATGAAGAACAAAAAGAGTATACTACTGATTATTATTTAGAAAATATGAATCCAGAAGAATATCCATATAAAAGTGATATAACTAAAGAAACAACTTCAGACTATTTAGAAGAAAAACCAGAAGAAAAACTAAATAGAAAAATAACTACTCATTATTTAAATGGTTATTACTCGTTAAAACCTATTAATAGAATTGAAATAAGAAATATTGATATTGAAGATAGAGATATTTTATACTTGACTGAAATTAAAATTACTTATAAAGGAGAAAAAGTAAATTCTTTGATTCATTGTTATGATTGTAAAAGTCGCATAGAAATATATTTGGAAGATGATGATTATGGTTATACTGGAGGATATCTATATTATTTTTCAATTTTAGAAATAGAATTTGATAAAGAATATAACCCGGCTGATTTAGAAATAAAATTATATTTTTATAACCAAAATAAAAAAGCATCATTTAGTGTTTATTACTATGATAAAGATATGACCAACAGAGTACTTTATAATGATAAATACGAAAGTAATGAATATATAAAATTTAATGTAGATTTAGCTAATACAGTAGATTATGAATTACCAAAAGTTAAAGAATATAAACTTAATCTAACTAAAGAAAATATAAAAAAATATAAATGGGATACTACATTAATAGAAACAAAAGAAAACTTAAATGAAGACTTCTATCAAAAAGTAGATAATAAAGTAATGTATAAATATACTGATACTTTATATAAATATTATAAAATTAACAAAGTATATTTAAAAGATTATTTACTAGAAGCCCCATCTTATATAAAAGATGAAAATGATTATATTACTAGATACTTATATATTGAAAAAGAAGAAATAGAAAGTAATAATACTTCTGATAGTAATACTACTAATGACAATTTGAATAATAGTACATATACTTCTATAAAAGAAAATAATAATGAAAATAAAGAAGAAAAAGAAGAAAAAAATGTAGTAAATAATATTACTAATCCATCAACATTCTACAAAAATAGACATATCTATTTAGTTATAATTATTATAACATTATCCTTAATGGGTTATATGTTATATAGTTTAAGAAAAGAGTGAGAAAGGAAAAATCAATCTAAGAAATTAATAATTCCTTAAGATTGATTATACG
>CAYSEZ010000004.1:0-31093 GCA_964430375.1 uncultured Mycoplasma sp.
TAGGGAAAGATGCTTTTTATTATAATAGTATTAAAAAAATAAGTATAAGTAGTAATGTTACAACAATAGGAGAAAATGCATTTAAAGGAAATTATTTAACAAATTTATTAATTCCAGATAGTGTAACATCTATTGGAGAATATGCTTTTTATGGGAATAGTTTAACAAGTTTAAATTTAGGAAAAACTACTTCAATCGGAGAATATGCATTTTATGAAAACAATCTTACTAACTTAGTAATTCCGGGTACAGTTGAAACTATTGGAGATTCTGCTTTTCGCTATAATAATTTAACAAGTTTAGATTTAGGTAATGGTATAAAAACAATAGGAAATTGGACTTTTTGTGATAATAAACTTGAAACTGTAACAATTCCAGATAGTGTAACAACAATTGGAGGAAGAGCGTTTCAATCAAATAATATAACAAGTATAACAATTCCAAAAACAGTAACATCATTAGGATACGCTGTAGTTAATGGTAATAAACTATCAGACGACCAAGCTTATATTTATTATAGGAAAGATAAAAATAAAGATGGAGTAGCAGAAATAGATTATAGTACTATAATAAGTTATGGAGGAGCAAAATCAGATATAACTATTCCGAGTGTAGCATCTGGAGTTACAGTAACAGATATCTCTTATTATGCATTTCAATCAAGTAATTTAACTAGTGTAGTTATTCCAGATACTATAAAGATTATTGGTAATGATGTATTTAGTTATAATAGTAATTTAACTAGCATAGTAGTAGATTCTAATAATACAACATATGACAGCAGAAATAATTCAAATGCAATAATAGAAACTTCAACAAATAAATTAATACAAGGTTGTAAAAATACTATAATTCCTAATGATGTAACTTCAATAGGAAGTTCAGCATTTATTGAGGTGGGATTAACAACTATAGAAATACCAAATTCTGTTGTAACTATTGGAAGTTCAGCGTTTTGGCATAATAACCTAACAAATTTAATAATTCCAGATAGTGTAACAACAATTGGAAGTTTTGCATTTCAAGATAATAACCTTTCAAACTTAACTTTGGGTAACAACATAACAACAATAGGAAGTTTTGCTTTTGGTGGCAATAATCTAACAAGTGTAGTAATTCCAAACAGTGTACAAACTATTGAATCTTATGCATTTTATAATAATAATTTAGAATATGTTGTAATTGGAGAAAATTCTAATTTAACTGAAAATACTGGAATAGAAGCAAAGGCATTTTACTCAAATTATTATAGTGGTATGTTAGATTCAAATAAAAATCTAACAACAATATATAATAATTCAGGTAAAAGTTTTGACTGGACTAATGTAATAACTGGTGATGAAGGAACACCTTTTGTAACAGGGACAGTAACAAGTTATGGTTCTAAAACAGTAACTATAACTACAGGATATCCTGAATAATATAAAGGAGATTTATGAAAAAGATAAATATTAAAAATAAGAAATTATTTGCTATTATAGGTATTCTTTTAATACTAATAATTACTATATTAATTATAGTAATATCAAATAATAAAAAAGAAAAATATGAAGAAATAGAAAATAATAATCCTATAACTATTGAAGAGTTAAATAAAAAAATATTTAATTCTTCTTATGAGTTATATGTTGATATGGATTCTACATTACTTTTAAATGGATTATTTACTAAAGTAATAAATAATAATAAAGAAGGGGATCATATTGTAATAATTGTTTATAATAATAAAGAGATAATTGAAGAAGAAGATATTTTAAATATTAAAGATAAAGTATTAAAAAAAGATGATGTTAATATATCATTAGAATATGATGTAGATGGTTATGTAAATAGAATTATATTTAATTAAAAAAGATTAATTATATTATATAGTTAATTTTTTTTATATTATTATATTTCTTTATTTGAATTTTTACTTTAAAAAAAAGTTATTTTGTGGTATTATATGATTAGTTAAGGAGGAAATTATGAAAATATTAAGTGTAAACGCTGGTTCTTCATCATTAAAGTTTCAAGCTTATGAAATGCCAGAAGAGAAAGTATTAATATCTGGAGTATTTGAAAGAATCGGTATAGAAGGAAGTTTTTATACAATTAAATTTAATGGAGAAAAGATTAAAAAGGAAGTTTTATTAGAAACTCATAAGGATGCTGTTAGGATTTTAACAGAAGAATTAATTAATTATGGAGTTGTTAAGGATTTAAGTGAAATTGAAGGAGTAGGTCATAGAGTAGTACATGGTGGAAGTAAGTATGCAGAATCTGTTGTTATAACTGAAGATGTAAAAGAAGTTTTAAAAGAACTTACACCACTTGCACCACTTCATAATCCTGCGAATTTAATAGGAATTGAAGCATTTGAAGAAGTTATACCTAATGCTTTAGAAGTTGGAGTATTTGATACTGCTTTCCATCAAACTATGGATGAAGCTAATTTTATGTATGCAGTTCCTTATGAATGGTATACTAATTATAGTGTTCGTAAATATGGTTTCCATGGAACAAGTCATAAATATATATCAGAAAAAATGAATGAAATATTAGGCACTACTAATACAAAATTAATTACTTGTCACGTAGGTAATGGTGGTAGTATAAGTGCTGTTTTAAATGGTAAATGTATTGATACTTCAATGGGATTTACTCCAAATGCTGGAATTATGATGGGTTCTAGATGTGGAGATATTGATTCATCAATCGTACAATATATTATGAGTGAAACAGGTATGAGTGCTAAAGAAGTAGATAATGCTTTAAATAAAAAAAGTGGACTTCTTGGTATTAGCACTATAAGTAGTGATTGTCGCGATATAGAAGCAGGTATTAAAAATGGTGATGAAAAGTGTAAACTTGCTCTTGAAATGTATATTAGAAAAATAGTAGAATACATCGCTAAATATTATGTAGAACTAGGCGGAGTAGATGCTATTGTAATGACTGCAGGAACACTTGAAAACTCTATTCCAATAAGAAGTGAAATAGTTAAACGTTTAGAATGTTTAGGTATTAAATTAGATGAAGAAAGAAATAATGTAAGAGGAGAAATTGCTAAAATATCTAGTGATGACTCTAGTGCTTTAGTTTATGTTATTCCTACAGATGAAGAATTAATGATAGCTAAAGATACATATAATTTTATAAATAAATAATAGAATGGATGATTTTGATGTATAAGCAAATATATAAAACAATTAAAAATTATAATAATATAGTTATTGCAAGACATATAAGTATTGATCCAGATGCAATGGCAAGTCAGATTGCACTTCGTGATTCAATAAAACTTTCTTTTCCAGAGAAAAATGTTTATGCTTGTGGTAATGGTACAGTAAGATTTAATTATATGGGTAAACTAGATAAGAATATAACTTTTGATAATAATGATAAAGTTCTTCTTATTGTGGTGGATACTCCAGATAGAAAAAGAGTTGATATAGATGAATCTATTAAATATGATTATAGTATAAAAATAGATCATCATCCATATATAGAAACATTTTGTGATATTGAAGTAATTGATGATACTAAGTCAAGTGCATCAGAAATGGTTTTTGAACTTATTAATAGTACTAAACTTGTTTTAAATAAAGAGATTGCACAAACATTATATACTGGTATGGTATCTGATACTAATAGATTTTTATTTAATAATTCTACTAGTACAACCTTTATGAATGTTTCTAAAATGCTTGGAGAAACTGATTTTGATATTACTAAATCATATACTAATTTATATCGTAGACCATTTAGTGAATTAATGCTTTTTGCTTATATGATTCAAAATATGAAAATTACTGATTATGGTGTAGGTTATGTTAGAGTTTCTAATGAAGTAATTAGTAAATATCAGTTAGATACTGTATCTACTGGTGGTTTAATAAATGAATTTAATAATACAGATGAGTTATTAGTATGGCTTGTTGCTATGGAAGATGTTAAAAATAGTTGTATTAAGATATCAATTAGATCAAGAGGACCTATTATTAATGAAGTTGCAGAAAGATTTAATGGCGGAGGTCATAAAATGGCAAGTGGTGCTAAAATACCATCTTTTGAAGAATTAGATTTATTAGTAAAAGATTTAGATCATTTATGTAAAAAATATTTAGAAAGTAGTGATTGCGATGAAGATTACTAGTGCAGGTTTAATAATAAGTGCTGTAAGAAGAAGTCAGTACCCGGTAAGTGATTTACCTGAATTCATGTTAGTAGGAAGAAGTAATGTAGGTAAAAGTAGTTTTATTAATACAATAACTAATAATAAGAAAATGGCTAGAGTATCTAATACTCCAGGTAAAACTAGAAATTTAAATTTTTACTTACTTAATAAAGAATTTTATTTTGTAGATGTTCCTGGTTATGGATATGCAAATGTAAGTAAAAAAGAGCAAAAAAAGTTTGGATTAATGATTGAAGAATACCTAGAAAAAAGAGAAAATTTAAAAAGAACATATATGCTTGTAGATTTTAGACATAAACCAAGTGAAGATGATGTTTTAATGTATAAATTTTTAAAATATTATAATTTACCTGTTACTATTGTTGCTACTAAAGCAGATAAAGTACCAAGTTCTAAAAGGACAAAAGCTAAAGATTTAATATTAAAAACTTTAGAACTTGAAAAAGGAGATTCATTTATTATTTTATCTAATGTAACTAAAGAAGGAAGAGATAATATATTAAAAGAAATAGAAGACTTAATTGAAGAAACTTTATAAGTCTTTTTTCATACAATAAATTAGGTGAAAAAATGAAGATTACATTTCTAGGAGATAATTTTATTATATATAAATTAAAAAATAATATAGATAATCTTTCTAAAGAAGATATAGAAAGAAATATTAAAAAAGTACTTAATTATGTAAAAAAGAAATATTTAAATAGTATTTCTGGTTTTTATAATGTTACTTTATATACTAATAATAAATATGGTTTAATAATTAAAGTAGATAAAGAAAGTGATATAGATTTTTTTTCTGATATTATAGATATAAAACTATCTTTAAAAGAAAATATTCCTATATATTTAAAATTAGATGATTACTTTTTAGTTAAAGATTATGAAGTATATTATTATAATAATAGTTTTTATGTAGATATAAATGATATTAGTGATATAGATATAATTAAATTAAGTGATTATTATAGTATAATATATGGTAATGATTTAGATAAAATAAAAGGTAAGTTAAAGTTAGTATAGTTTTCTAAAAATTTTTCTATAGACAAAACCTAAAAAATATGGTATTATGTATGTAGTTGAAGGGAACTTCATATAATAAAAAAGGAACACTTGATATTTCAGTGTTAAGTGTTACCTGCATATAAATGTGGTTATCACCTAACATAAGTTAGGTGATATTCTTTATTTTAAAATAATGTATATTATTCTCAAAAGATAGAATATTATAATGTTTAAGATAATGATACAGATTTTTAAATCTTTTTTATCCATAAACATCACCTTCCTTTCATAAGAAAGTAAGGTAACACCTAACTACCAAGTGTTCACAAGTTAATTATACTAGATATTTCTGTTGTGTGCAAGTAAAAAACAGTGTAAATATTTGGTAATTTTTGATAAGATAAATATGGTATTGTGGGTGCATATAAAAGAAACTTTATATATTTTAATTCAAGAGAATAATAAGTAAAAATAATAAGGATTAGTATAGTTAACTAGTCTTTTTATAATGTTTTTATAAATTTGTTTCGGAGACAATTGACACCAAACAAATAATATTGTATAATGAACATGAAGTGAGGAATTTATATAAGGGGGTTATATGTTAAATGCTTTAGATATAGATGCGACTCAATCATTTTTAAAAATTTGTAAAAGAGAAATAAATAAAAGAAATTGTTATTTTGTAGGTTATAGAAAAATAAATATAAATGGTAAAACAATATCTGCTAAACAAGCTTTAATTGATATTGAAATTATGAAAGAAAAAGATATATGGAAGCATATATTAGACTTAGAACCTAGTGATTGTATTAAAGCAGAAAGAGATAAAGATCATTTACGAAATTTAAATTCAGAAGTTTATGTTTTTAAAAAAGTTATTAATAAAAAAATAGTTTATATAAAACTTACTATTAATGAAAAAGGTGTAATTTGTATATCTTTTCATGAAAGTAATAATAATTGGAGATGATTTTATGAAAGATAAAATATATTGTTTTAAATGTAATAAAGATGTAGAAAGAAAAAAAGTAAAAGAGAAAAATACTTATATAGTTCGTAATCAAAGTATTTCTGTTTTAGAGGAGGTTTTTAGATGTCCTTATTGTAATAGTGAACTTCTAAATGAAGGTTTAGATAATTCGTTATATAATATTTATAATGAATATTTAAAATTATATAATCTTAGTTTTGAAAAAATTAAAGAAATAAGAAATTCATATAATTTATCACAAGAATTATTTGCTAAAGCTCTTGGATGGAGTAAAAAAACAGTTGTTAGATATGAAAATGCTGAATCTTTACCACAAAAACAATATTTATTAATTTATAAAAAGATATTAAATAATGAAAATGAGTTTTTAAATATTTTAAATAGTAATAAATCTTTAATTGATACTAAAACTTATTTTAAAATATATAATATAATAAATAATAAGTTAGATTTAAAAACAATAAATGTATTTTTATATGCTTTAAGCAACAATTTTTTGACAAAAACCCAAATAATGAAAAATATTTTTTCAATAGATTTTGAATCACAAAAGAAGTTAAATAAACCAATTACATCATTAAAATATGCACATGGTTTATATGGTCCTGTTATAGATAATAAA
This sequence comes from uncultured Mycoplasma sp., assembly GCA_964430375.1. Lineage (GTDB taxonomy): Bacteria > Bacillota_I > Bacilli_A > RF39 > UBA660 > HGM10836. Next base: position 6,802 of record CAYSEZ010000004.1, read on the forward strand.
GATGAATATTTATCATTCTTAATAAAAAATAATTATTTAGAAATGGTAAATAACGAAGAAGATATAATACTTTTTAAACCTATAAAAGAATATGATTTATCACTATTTACAGAAGAAGAGATTAATGTGATGAATGAAGTTTTAACTAAATTAAAAGGTAAAAGTGCTAAAAAATTAACTGATTGGTCTCATAAATTTAAAGGCTATATAGAAACAAAAAATGGTGAAATTATAGATTATAAATATGCAAGTGATTTTGATTTATATAAAAATTGGTAAAAAAATAATAAGATTAATATCACTTACTAGTCTTTTTATTGTATAATATATTTAAAGGTGGTGATTAAATGATTTTACCTGCAGATAGTTATACTGTAATAAATAAAAATATTATTACAGAAATAGATAGAAAAATATTAATTGATTTATATCAACCTATTATAGGTAATAAAGCAGTTTCTTTATATTATACATTACTTAATGATTTAAGTAAAAATGAAATAATTACTAAGCCTATAACTCATCATCATTTACTTAGTGTTATGCAGATGTCTTTAGAAGATATAGAAAACGCTAGGACTCGTCTTGAAGCAACTGGTCTTTTGAGAACTTGTTTAAAAAAAGATAATATAAATAATTACATATATATTTTGTATGCACCTCTTTCTGCGAGTGAGTTTTTAAATCATCCAATACTTAATGTTGTATTATATAATAATATAGGTAAAATAGAATATCAAAATATAGTAGAATCTTATAAAATACCTAGAATTAATTTAAAAGATTATGAAGATATATCTTTATCTTTTGATGAAGTTTTTAAAAGTGTACCAAGTTCTAATTATTTTGGAAATGAAGATTTAATTAGTAAAAATAAAGGTGAAATTAAATTTAAAAATGAACTTGATTTTTCTTTACTTATATCAGGTATTAAAAGTACTGTTATAAGTGAAAAAGCATTTACTAAAGAAGTTAGAACTTTAATAAATAGTTTATCTTATATATATGATATAGATGTTTTAACTATGCAAGGTATTATAAATTCTTGTATTAATGAAAAAGGTTTAATAGATAAAGATATTTTACGTAAATCTTGTCGTAATTATTATACTTTTGAAAATAGTGGTAAACTTCCTACATTAATAAATATGAAGCAACCTGAATACTTAAAAAGTCCAACTGGAGATTTATCTAATCGTTCTAAAATGATTTATACTTTTGAAAATACTAATCCTATGCAATTTTTAAAAAGTAAATATAAAGGTGGTAAATTACTTAATAGAGATATAAATTTATTAGAAACATTACTTGTAGATTTAAAATTAATGCCTGGAGTAGTTAATGTTTTAATAGATTATGTACTTCGTGTTAATAATCAAAAGTTAAATAAAGCATATGTAGAAACTATTGCTAGTAATTGGAAACGTCTTGGTATAGAAACAGTTGAAGAAGCAATGAATGCTTGTATAAAAGTATATAAAAAAGGTATTAAAAATAATAAGAATACTAATATTAAAATAAATAAAGAATCTTTACCAGATTGGCTTAATCAAACTATAGATAAAGAAACTTTAGAAAAAGAAGAAGAAGAAAAATTAAAAGAATTGTTAGGGAGTTAATTATGGAAGATAAAAAATTTAAAATGATAGATGAAGAGTTTATTTGTGAAAATTGTGGTTTTAAAGTAGAAACTTTAAAATATACTGCTAGGGATCACTGTCCTAATTGTTTGTATTCTAAACATGTTGATATTAATCCTGGTGATAGGAAAAATACTTGTTTAGGACCTTTAGAACCTATCGGAGTTGAAAAACATAAGAAAGGTTTTAAAATTATTTATAAATGTAAAAAATGTAATGAAATTAAAAAGAATATAGCGTCAAATGATGATAATATGGATTTAATTATTAAATTAAGTGTTATTAGGTGATTTATGAAAAAAGTAGTAAAAAAGATTTTATTATTAATAATATGTTTTATTATATTAGAATTTATATTTTATATATTTAAAACTAAACATAATATAGAATATAAACTAAATATAGATGATAAAAACTATGTAATTAATGAAATATATAAAAATAGTAAATATTATATAGAAATAAAATTAGATAATATAAGTTATTCTTATTATTTAGATAATATATATCATAAAGATAAAAAGATAATAAAGGATATTAAGTATTATGAAAAAGATGATTTAAAATGTATTTACCCAGTATTAGATAATAGTTATATAGAGTGTTTTTATAATGATAAGTTATATTCTGGTAATTATTTTATTGATTCTTTAGAGGATTTTAATTATTTGGATACTTATAGCACTAAAACTAAAAATTTAGGTTATTCTAAAGTATATTATGAAAATATAGATAATAATTATTTATATGTTTATAAATATAATGGAGTATACTCTATAAATAAGAAATTAGAAGAAGTAGATATGTTTTTAAATGATAATTATAATAATGAGTTAGCCACTATTATAGATAAGTATTATATTACTTTTAATTATGATGATAAATATGAATATAATAGTATATTTATATATAATGTAACTAATAATAGAAAGAAAGAAATTAAATTAGATAAAACTATATCTAAAAATACTTATATTAATGGTGTAGTAGATAATAAGTTATATATATTTGATATAGATAATTTAGTACAATATGAAATAAATCCTAGAAATAAAAAAATTAAAGAAGTAGGTAATAAAAAAGATGGTGCTTTATATTATGATGAATTTTTTAGTACTTTAGATATTTATGAGTTTAAAAAAGATAAGTTATTATTTAATAATAGTGAGTATAGTTTTTATAAAAAAGATGGTAATATTTCTTATTATTTAGATGATAGTAATAATTTTATTATGTATAATAGTGTAACTAATAAAGAAATTATATTATTTAATAAGAATATTAGTAATATTAGCGTTATAGATAATAATATATATTTTGTTAGTGATAATACTGTTTATTCTTATAATATAAAGGGTACTTATGTACCATTAGTAAGTTATGATGAATTAAGATTTAATCCATTAAATAGAGTATTTGTATATAGAAAATAATAATTTAATTTACATTTCTAGATAAATATAGTAAAATTTGGTTAGAGGTTGATGAATATGAAAAAAATTTATTTTGCTGCACCACTTTTTAATGAAATGGAACTAGAAAGAAATATAAAATATGCTAATGTTTTTAGAAAATGGGGTTATGAGGTTTATTTGCCACAAGAAAGTGCAGGCTTATCTGCTAAAATTATAGCAAATGGTGGAGATAAATACGAAGTTAGCAAAAGTATTTTTGAAACAGATTTAAAAGGTATTAAAGAGTGTGATATTTTAGTTTTCTTTTTAGATGGTAGAGTTCCGGATGAAGGAGCATGTGTTGAACTAGGGTTAGCCTATGCTTGGGGTAAAAAATGTATTGGATACAAGACAGATGATAGATGTTTAGATTTTACAGGGACTGATAATTTATTTATTGAAGGATGTATGAATTTTAAAGTTCTTCATAATTTAGAAGATTTAAAACAAGAAATGGATTCAGTTAAATAATATGAAATTAGTATTTTTATGTTATTTTTATATAATTGTATTAATTAGTTATTCATTATTTATATTGTATAAATATTATAAATTTTTTCAAATACTTGATATAAATTATTCTGATAAACTAAAAAACAATAAAGGATTATTTATTGCATTACCTTGTTTAAGAGAACAAAAAATAATTGAAAATACTATAAAATATTTTAGAGAAATATGTGATATACCAATTGTTATAATAACTACTCAAAAAGAGGATTTTGAATATAGTTATGATAAAAATATAGTAACAACTAAAATGATTGTTGAAAATAATATTTTAAATAAATATGACAATGTATACTTGATAAATTATCCATATGAAAATGGATATATGGCTGATCAATTAAATTTTATGCTTGATAATTTTCATAATTTAGAATTTTACGATGAATCTAAAGAATGGTATATGTCGTTATATAATGCTGATAGCAAGCCTTCTTTGGTAACTTTTAAATCTATATTTTATCATATAAATAAAGGGGAAGACGTTATTCAACAATATTCATATTGTTTTAAAAATTTTAATAAATTAGATTTTATTACAAAAGGTTTTGCAATTTATCAATCAAATTTTGAAATAAAAGTTGGTTTGTTTAATTCAAAATTAAATTATAAATATTTATATAATTATGTTGTTGGACACGGGCTGACCATTAAATTAAGAACACTAAAGAAGATGGGTAATTTTAATACAAAATTTTGGTGTGAAGATATATATTTAACTATGAAATTAAAATTTAATAATATTAAAATATATTCAATTCCAGAACTTGAGAATATAGAAAATGCAACCAACATTTATCAAATTACTAAACAGAATTCTGTGTGGTATGATACTACAAAAAAATATGTAAAAATATATAAGGATATAAAAACAAAAGAAAAAAAGTTTTCATTTTATGGATTAATAGGTTGTTTTAATGAATTTAGATGTGCAATTAATTGGTTGTTATTTCCTATTTTATTTATAATTAATATTATTTTTTGTATATATAAACAAGAAAATATAATTATTTGCATTATAATATTTTCTTATTTGTTTTATTCTTTTGTTAATTATTATATTACCATAAAAACAATAAATAAACTAAGTGATAATTATTATAAGTTAAATTTTTATAATCATATATCTTATTTACTTGCTTTACTAATTTCTAATATTGGCCCACTTTATTCATTATTTTTTAAAAAAGAAAATAAATATAAAACAGAGAGGTAAAAATGAAAAGAGGAAAAATAATTATTATTGAAGGAACATCATGTGTTGGTAAAACTACACTTTGTTCTAATTTAAAAAAGAATGGTTGGATAGTAATTCCAGAGGCAATTAGATATTTAGAAAGAGAAACGCAAAAAGTTGGAGATAATGCTTCCCCTATACCAAATAATCAATCAGAAGAGGAGTATTATCAATCACAATTATTTAGAGTTGAACTTCAAAAAATAAGAGAGGCTAATTATTTTAGTAATCAAGGATTTAATGTAGTGATAGACAAAAGTGCAATTGCAACAATAGCGACAGCTAAAGCCTTTGAAAAAACTAAAGGTTTTAACGGAACATTTGTCAGTGCTTGTAGTAAATATTGCAGTATGTTAAAGCAAATAAGTGAAGATGAAATTGTGGAGTGCGATGGTTTTCTTCTTTTAACTACGGATTATAATCAAATAATAAAAAGAAATATGACAAGAAAACACATTTTGGAGGGAATATGGATAGAAAAAGAAATAATAGATTTGCAAAGGAATGTTTTAGAAATCTTTACAAATAATATAATTGGTAAATTATCTGATAATAAAATTGTTACAAAAACTTTAGATACTACATTTATCTCACCAAATGAATTAACAGATTATTTCTTTGATTTTACTAATTCAATTATATTAGATGAAAATAAAAAAAGGAGTGATAAAAAATGATAGATTTACATACGCATACAACTTATTCGGATGGAACTTGGACTGTTAAAGAACTTTTAGAAAAAGCAGAAGAAAAAAACATAGAGTTATTAGCAATTACAGATCATGATACAGTTAAAGCACATTTAGAGTTAGAAAAGATAGATTATTCTGATTACTTTAGTGGAAAAATAATACCAGGTGCAGAATTTAATTGTGTCTTTAATAATGCAAAAATAGAACTTTTAGGATATAATTTTGATATTCACAAAATGAATGAATGGATAGAAAAAACTTATAATAAAAAGAATGCAAAACCAAATTTATTAGAGGAATTTAATTTATTAATGAATGCCTGCTATAAAAATGGTATAAAAATAGATGAAATTAATTATAATGAGAATATGGGTTGGCCAATAGATTATGTATATGAAGGAATAAAAAAATATGAAGAGAATAAAAAGTATTTTACTGATAAAGAGTGGAATGATATAGACCATTTCTTTAGATGCTGTACTTGTAACACAGATTTTCCACTTTATATAGATTTTTCCTATCAAACTCCTTCTGCTAAATTAGTATCAGATGAAATAAGAATGTTAGGGGGTAAAGTGTTTTTAGCACATCTATTTACATATCCATTAAGAGATCATGAAAAATATTTAGATAGTTTAGTAGAAGAAAATATAATAGATGGTATAGAAACTTATTATTCAAAATTTACAGAGGAAGAAATAAAATTTATAAAAGATTATTGTATTAAAAATAATTTATATATGTCCGCAGGGACTGATTGTCACGGAGATAAAAAGCCTGATAGACAAGTTGGTATAGGTTATGGAAATATGAATGTAGAAATTGATGTTGTCAAAGATTGGATTTAATTAAATAAGTTATGATGAATTAAGATTTAATCCATTAAATAGAGTATTTGTATATAGAAAGTAATAATTTACTTTCTTTTTCATATTATTTAATGAAAGGGGTTAGTATGGATACATATTTGGTTAAGACGGGGGATACTATTTTATCTATTGCAAAATATTATAATATACCTGCTTCTGTTATAATAAGTGCAAATAATTTAAAAGAACCATATAATATAAAAGAAGGGGATGTTTTAAATATTCCTACTAGTAATTTTAATATATTTGATTATTATACTGTAAAAGAAAATGATACTTTATATAAAATAGCAAATATTTATAATACTGATGTTGCAACACTAAGTGAAATTAATGGATTAAATGTAAATGAATATATTTATCCTAATCAAGTTTTACTAGTACCTAAAAGTAATATTTTAACTTATATTACTAAAGAAGGAGATACATTAAGTAATGTTTTAGATTATTTTAAAACTGATGTAAATGGTTTAATTTATAATAATAACAATATATATTTATTACCAGAACAGTTACTTGTTTATAGAAAAATTTAATTTATTTAGCTCTTGTATTTAACTAATTATTATTATATAATATTTATAGGATAAAGAGGTGCTAAAAATGAAGAAAAGTGAAAAAATAGAATTAGAAGAAAATAAAAGAGTAATTAATGAATGTTTAGGTAGGATTCCAATAATGGATCCAAATGCTAAAGCATATAGAAAGTATTTATTTGTACCTATTGCATTTTATATTATTTATTTAACATTTTTATTTATTGTTTTTGGAAATAATGGTACAATGACTAAAGCTTGTTTATCTAGTTCTCCTTTGTGTTTACTTGGTACAACTAGTATATATTATGAACCATTACTTGCAATTATTATTTTTGGTGGATCAATTTTGTTACTTCTTAATATAGCGGGTTTGTTATATGAACCTTTAGTGTATATTACACTTTTACCAGAAGCGATTATGATGATGTTTTTGGCTTTTATAAATATAGAATTGGTACTTTTGTTTATTGTAATAGTGGTTCCTAAATTTTTATATTTATATTATGATAAGAAAAATAATAGTTTAGTTATTTTAAATGATGTAGAATAGTAGATAGAAATATCTACTTTTTTAGAAAAAATAAAAAATGATGAAAATTAGTTGTCTATAAAGTGCTTTTTGTATTATAATAAGCATATATATGGAGGTTGTTATGTTAGTATATTTAATTGAATTTTTAGTAGCTTTTTTACTTATATTTTTATATTATAGAGTTTTTATTATTAAAAAAGATGGTAAATTTGATAAAAAGAAATTACCACCTGAATTATCTTTATTTATTAAAATGAATAAAATTAATATGAAGAAAATAACTTATAAAAAATTATTAAAAGTTTTAAGTGTTTTTAATGCTCTAGCAGTAGCACTAACTCTTTTAATTACTGAAGTAACAGATAGAATAATATTAAAATTATTAATTGCTATTCCAGTTGGAACAATATTTTTATATTTATTTTATAAATTACTTGGATTTTATTATAAAAAGAAAGGAATGGTACTAGATGTATAATCATAAATTAGTTGAAGATTACTGGAGAAAATATTGGGAAGAGAATAAAACTTTTAAAACTGATATAAATGATTTTAGTAAACCTAAATTTTACGCATTAGATATGTTTCCTTATCCATCTGGGGTAGGACTTCATGCGGGTCATCCTGAAGGATATACTGCGACAGATATAGTAGCAAGAATGAAAAGAATGCAAGGATATAATGTTCTTCATCCAATTGGATATGATTCATTTGGACTTCCGGCAGAACAATTTGCTATAAAAACAGGTAATCATCCTGCGATATTTACTAATCAAAATATTAAAACTTTTGAAAAGCAATTAAAGTCTTTAGGTTTTAGTTATGATTGGGATAGAGTAATTTCTACTAGTGATCCAGATTATTATAAATGGACACAATGGATATTTAAAAATTTATATTTAGATGGATATGCTAAATATATTGATATGCCTGTTAATTGGTGTGAAGAGTTAGGTACAGTACTTGCTAATGACGAAGTAATAGATGGAAAAAGTGAAAGAGGAGGATACCCAGTAATTAGAAAAAATATGAAACAATGGGTAATAGATCTTCCTAAATATGCTGAAAGATTACTTAATGGATTAGATGAGTTAGATTGGCCAGAATCTACTAAAGAAATGCAAAGAAACTGGATAGGTAAATCAATTGGTGCAGAGGTAATATTTAAAGTAGATAATACTGATTATTCATTTACAGTATTTACTACTAGATGTGATACTTTATTTGGTGCAACATACTGTGTTTTATCTCCAGAACATGATTTAGTAGATAAAATAACAACAAGTGATAAAAAAGAAGAAGTAGAAAATTATAAAAAAATCTGTAGTGCTAAATCAGAACTTGAAAGAACAGAACTTAATAAAGAAAAAACTGGAGTATTTACGGGGAGTTATGCAATAAATCCTGTTAATAATAAGAAAATTCCTATTTGGATAAGTGATTATGTACTAGTAAGTTATGGTACTGGTGCAATTATGGCTGTTCCTGCTCATGATGAAAGAGACTATGAATTTGCTAAAAAATTTAATATAGATATTATCCCTGTTTTAGATGGTGGAGATATAGAAAAAGAAGCATATACAAAAGATGGGCTTCATATTAATTCAGATTTCTTAAATGGTTTAAATAAAGAAGATGCAATTAATGAAATGATTAAGTTTCTTGAGAAAAATAATATCGGTAAAAAGAAAATAAATTATAGATTAAGAGACTGGATATTTGCTCGTCAAAGATATTGGGGAGAACCAATTCCAATAGTTCATTTAGAAAATGATAGTATTTATGTCTTAGATACAGAAGAATTACCACTTATTTTGCCAGAGTTAGAAGATTATAAAGGTAAGAATGGTAAAGCTCCACTAGAAAATGCAGTAAGCTGGGTAAATACAGAAGTAAATGGTATAAAAGGAAAAAGAGAAACATCTACTATGCCAGGTTCAGCAGGGTCTTCATGGTATTTCTTAAGATATATTGATCCATTTAATAAAGATGAAATAGCAGATAAAAAATTATTAGAACACTGGATGCCAGTAGATTTATATGTTGGTGGACCAGAACACGCAGTAGGACACTTACTTTATTCTAGAATGTGGAATAATTATTTATATGATAAAGGTATTTCACCAGTTAAAGAACCATTTAAAAAACTAGTTCATCAAGGTATGATATTAGGTTCTAATGGTATAAAGATGGGTAAACGTTTTCCAGAATATGTAGTAAATCCATCTGATGTAGTAGAAAAATATGGTGCAGACACTTTAAGACTTTATGAAATGTTTATGGGTCCACTTGAAGCAGATAAACCTTGGAATGAAGATTCACTCGCAGGATCTAGACGTTTTATTGATAGAATTTATAGACTTTATACTGAAGAAAATAAAATAAAAGATGAAGAAAATCTAAATTTAGAAAAAATATATCATCAAACAATAAAAAAAGTAACAGAAGATTATGAAACATTAAACTTTAATACTGCGATTAGTCAAATGATGATATTTATAAATACTGTATATAAAGAAAATATTTTTCCTAGGGAGTACGCAATAGGTTTTATAAAGGTGTTATCTCCAATTACTCCTCATATATGTGAAGAAATATGGAATAAAGTATTTAATATGAATAATACAATTGCATATGAACCTTGGCCTTTATATGATGAATCTAAATTAATAGAAACTAAAGTAGAAATAGGAGTTCAAGTAAATGGTAAATTAAGAGGTTCTATAAAAATAAATAAAGATGAAGAAAAGAAAGTAGTAGAGCGTCTTGCTTTAGAAGAAGAAAATGTAAAAAAATATACTTTAGATAAAGAAATATTAAAAGTAATAGTAGTACCAAATAAAATTGTTAACATAGTAGTAAAATAAAAAATAAAAATAAAAAGGGTGATAAAATGAATGAATTAACTATTTTAGAAAGAATAAAGAGTTTTATAAATATTATTTATACATCGCCCTTTTTTATATTTTTATTTTCTTTTATAGTATTAACAATTATAACATTTACAGTTTATAATGCTACTAAGAGTAAACTTAGTAAGATATTGTTAACTATATCATATGCTTTAGTTTTAATATATCTATTTATAGAATATGGAGTATTAATATATAAATATTTTAATTTATTTATAGAGAGATTATTTAGTGTTTTATATTTTCAAAATTTATTTACTTATATTTGTATTACATTAGTAACTAGTGTATTTATGTTGTTAACAATTAAAAATAAAAAAGTCAAAAAATTTATTAGAATATGTACTTTATTAACATTAATGGCTACACAATTATTATTTATACTATCTATAAGTATATCTATAAAATCAAATGTAATGTTATTTAATAAAATAATTTTTAATTCTAATCAAGTTTTAATGACTTTAGTACAAACTAGTATGTTAGTTTTATCATGTTTTATAGGGCTTCATATTATTAATTTGGTTTTAAATTTATTAAATATAAATAAGTCTAAAGTATTAATATAATTATTTAGTAAAATAGTTTTTAATTACTTTTAAATCATTATATTTAATATATTTATCTTTAATAGCCATATAATTATCAGTACCTTTTCCTAGTATTAAAACTATATCATTATCACTAGCTAAATTTAAAGCCTTATATATGGCTTTTTTTCTATTTTTAATTAATAAATAATTATCTTTGGTTATATCTTTTGTAATATCTTTAAAAATATTTTCTATATCCTCATATCTTGGATCATCCATAGTAAATATTACTTTATCAGAATAATAACTAGCAAGTTTTCCTATTTCTTTTCTTTTTTCTTTATATCTATTACCTGCACAACCTAAAACAGTTATTATTTTATTTTTCTTTATAGAACTGGCAAACTTTAATATTTCTTCTGTAGCATGACTAGTATGAGCATAATCTAGTATTATTTTATAATTTTGTCCATATTCTAAGTAATTTACTCTTCCTTTCGTAGGCTTTAAATCTTTAATATATTTAATAATATCACTTAATTTAATACCTAATTTATTTAAAATAACTATAGAAAGTGTTAAATTATATACATTAAATCTTCCTACATAAGGACTTTTAATATTATATGTTTTAAATTTATGTATAAGTTTAAAAGTAGTATAATTAGAATATATTTTTATATCTTTAATTTTATAATTAGAAAATAATTTTTCTCCATAAGTTATAACATTTTTACTATTTCTTTTAAATAATTTATAATATTTATCATTTTTATTTAATATGCTGTAACCACTTTTATTATTTTTAAATAATTTTAATTTAGAATAGATATAATTCTTTAAACTTTTATGTACATTTAAATGATCTTTTGTTATATTAGTAAGTCCTTTTATATAAAAATTTAAACCTTCTAATCTATTATTTAATAATCCTTCACTAGATGCTTCCATTACTAAGTATTTAATATTATTATTTTTTAAATCTTTACCTATTTTAAGTATATCTTTAATATCAGGTGTAGTATTTTTAGTACTTATATTTTTATTATTATATATAAGTCCATTTGTACCTAAATAAGCAGTATTATAAAAGTTATTTAATAATTGATAAGTTATATAACTACTAGTAGTTTTACCATCAGTACCAGTAATACCTATTAATTTTATATTATCTAGTGGTTTATTATACAGATTATTTAATATTTCATAATAAGTTTTATTAGTATTATTAACTTTTATTTGAGGTATTTTAAAATTATCTATATCTTTATCTACTATTACATATTTTGCACCATTATTAATAGCGTTTTCTATGTATTTGTGTCTATCTTCTAATGGGGTATGAGTAGCAATAAATATATCATTTTTTTTAATATATTTTGAATTATTTTTAATCATATTACATCATATACATACTATTTTGATAGTTATATTCTGTTTTAGAATTATAAATATTTAATCTTTTTTCTATATTAATAATTCTATTTTCTAATTCTTTAATTTTTTTATTTAATTCATTAATAATATTATTATCATATTGATTAGGATATAGTCCTCCCATAAACATATTTGGATTTGGTATTTGATTAAACATAAATAGCCTCCTTTTTCATAGTTAATTTATTCAAATATTAGATTTTTGTATAGGCGTATGACTATATAAAATAAAAAAATATATGACTATATAAAATTAAAAAATATTTGCATATAATGTATTATTGTGTTAAAATTAATATCCAATTAAAAAGGAGGGATAAACATGAATATAACATTTGCATTTATATTAGAATTATTAATTATATTTATAATTAAAGTAGTAGATAATGTATTAAGTACTGCGAAAACAATATTTATTCAAAAAAATAAGTCATTTATCGCAGGTTTAACTGTTTTTATAAGTCAAGTTATATTTTATAAGTTAATTGACGCTGTAACTGATAGTGGTGAATTTATGATTTATGTTATTGCACTTGCTAGTGGAGTAGGTACACAACTAGCCATTTTAATAAGTAATAAATTTAGTAAAGATAGAATGTATGTAAATATAATTATGTGTGATGATAAGAAAGTAATGATGAAGTTAAGAGATTATTTAAAAGAAAATAAGATAACTAATTTAACTACTGATGGTTATACTAAAGATTGGAAAAAAACACTTGCTATTACTGCTTATGCTGAAACTAAAAAACAAAGTAAATTACTAGATGAATTTATTGAAAATAGTGATGTTAAATTTAAAAGAATTATCCAAAAACAATAGATATATGTTATAATTAATCTAGGAGGTAAAGGATACTAATTTGATACATTAATTAGATGACAAATATAAAAAACTTACCCCAGGAGCAAAGGAATTCTAAATATACAAATGTATACCTGCTCTCATTAGGGGAACCCAGCTTTAGTCTTCACAGGTAAGTTATCTGACAATAATATAACAAAAATTAAGGTTATTGTCATTTTATTATAATGTTTTTCCATTAAATTTATGAATAAATGTAAACAAGATTTTAAATGACAATAATTTACATCTAAATATTAAAATGATATAATTAATCTAGGAGGACTTATTATGAGTAAATTAACAAAAGAAGAAGTATTACATGTAGCAAAACTTGCTAAATTAGAATTAACTGATGAAGAAATAGAAAAATATTCTTATGAATTAAAAGAAATATTAGATGAAATAGAAAAAATTAATGATATATCAATCGAAGAAAATGGTATATTAATTGCACCTTGGAGTAATGATTGTTCTTTAAGGGAAGATATATCAAAAAAAGGAATTGGAGAATCTAATGTAGTAAAAAATGCTCCAAAAAAATTAGATAATTTTATTGAAGTAAGGGGTGTTTTTAATGACTAATTATTTAGAAAAAGATATAATAGAAATAAATAAATTATTAAAAGAAAAGAAAATAAAAGTATTAGACTTAGTACTTGAATCTTTTGATAGAGTAGAACAAAATAAAGATTTAAATGCTTTTATTACTTTAAATAAAGAAGATGCAATTAGAACTGCTAAAGAATTAGATGAAAAAGAAGTAGATAATATATTATATGGTATTCCTATTGCTATAAAAGATAATATATTAACAAAGGATTTACTAACTACATGTGGATCTAAAATGTTAAGTAATTTTATTCCTATTTATGATGCTTTTGTAGTAGAACTTATTAAGAAAAATAATATGATTATTATAGGTAAACTTAATATGGATGAATTTGCAATGGGATCTTCTAATAGAACTAGTTTCTATGGACCTGTTAGAAATCCTTATGATAAAACATTAGTATCTGGAGGTTCATCAGGTGGATCTGCTGCATGCGTAGCAAGTAATATAACTCCTTTAGCACTTGGTTCTGATACTGGAGGATCTATTAGACAACCATCTAGTTTTTGCGGCACTGTAGGACTTAAACCAACATATGGAAGAGTATCGAGATATGGTCTTACTTCATTTGCATCAAGCCTAGATCAAATAGGACCTATGACTCGTAATGTATATGAAAATGCAGTACTTTTAAACGCAATTGCAAAAAAAGATGAAAGAGATTTAACTAATGTAGAAACAAATGAAGATTTTACTTCTTTAATAGGAACTGATATATCTAATATGAAGATTGCTATACCTAGTTTTTACTTAAATGATATGATTGACAAAGAAATATTAAATAAATTTAATGAAATAAAAACTATGTTAGAAAATAATAATATCACTATAGATATAATAGATATTCCATATATTAATTATGCAGTACCTCTATATCAAATAATTGCTCTAGGAGAAGCATCATCTAACTTAGCACGTTTTGATGGAGTAAAATATGGTTATTCAGTAGAGAACTATAAAACAAAAGATGAATTATATGAAAAAACTAGAAAAGAAGCATTTGGTGAAGAAGTAAAAAGAAGAATAATGATAGGATCATATCTTTTAAGTGGTAAGAATGCTATAGAGTATTATAATAAAGCATTAAAAATAAGAAAAAATATGAGTTTAGAATTAGATAAAGTATTTAATAATTATGATCTTATAATTGGACCTACTACTACATCACTTCCATATAAAATAGAAGATTCATCATCTGATCCAAATAAAAGTTTTGTTGATGATATACTAACTATTCCAGTTAATATGGCAGGACTTCCTGCTTTATCTCTACCTATTGGATACTCTAGTAATAATCTTCCAATAGGTATGCAAATAATAGGTAAAAGGTTTGATGAAAAAACTATATATAAATTAGCTAGTTTTATAGAAAAAGAAGTAAATTTTAAAGGAGGTAAACATGAATAATTATAAACCTACTATTGGTATTGAAGTACATATAGAATTAAAAACAAATTCAAAAGTTTTTTCTCCATCAAAAAATGATTATAATGCTTTAATTAATTCTAATGTAAATGAAATAGATTTAGGTTATCCAGGTGTACTTCCTACAGTAAATAAAGAAGTAGTGCATAATGCTTTAAAAGCTTCTCTTGCTTTAAATTGTAATATAAATAAAAAAATGCATTTTGATAGAAAAAATTATTTTTATCCAGATTTACCTAAAGGATATCAAATAACTCAAAGTAGAACTCCAATTGGATATGATGGTTATTTAGAAATAGATATGGGTACATATACTAAAAAAATAGGTATAGAAAGAGTTCATATTGAAGAAGATACCGCGAAAAGTATGCATAGTAATAATAAAACATTATTAAATTATAATAGAGCAGGTGTTCCTTTAATAGAAATAGTATCTAAACCTGATATTGAATCTAAAGAAGAAGCAGTAAAATATTTAGAAACTTTAAGAGAATTATTATTCTATTTAGAAGTAAGTGATTGTAAAATAGAAGAAGGTTCTATGAGAGCAGATGTAAATGTATCAATTAGTAATACTGATATTTTAGGTACTAAATGTGAAATAAAAAACATAGGTTCTATTACAGGTGCAGGTATCGCAGTAGAAAGTGAAATAGAAAGACAAAGAACTTTATTAGAAAATAACAACATTATTGAAGAAGAAACAAGAAGATATGATGCAAATACTTCATCTACTATATTAATGCGTAAAAAAGAAATAGGTAATGATTATAGATACTTTCCAGAACCTGATATTCCTTACTTATATTTAGAAGATTCTTATATAGAAGAAATTAAAGAGAATATAATTTTACTTCCTAAAGAAAGAAGAAATATTTATAAAGAAAGAGGAATACTTGATATTAATATAGATAAATTACTAAATAAAAAAGAATTATCTGATTATTTAAACTTATTTATTGATACAAATATAGATTTTAAAATAGCAAGTAACTTATTACTTGGAGATATATCTAATTATTTAAATAATAATAAAATAAGTATATTTAGTACAAAACTTACTAAAGATAAATTTATAGAGTTAGTTAATATGTTAAGTAAAGGGGATATAACTTCTAAAATATTTAAAGATATTATAAATGATATATTAGAAAAAGAATTATCTATTAATGAAATATTAAAATTAAATAATATTAGTTTAAATAATAATATAGAGGAATTAATAACTATTATTAATAAAGTATTAGATAATTATACTGATAGTGTAAATGAATATAAAAATGGAAAAGAAAATGCATTTAAATTCTTAATGGGTATGGTTATGAAAGAAGTAAAAGGATCTTTTAATCCAAAACTTGTTAATGAAACTTTATTAAATATATTAAATAATTAAAGGTACTTAGGTATCTTTTTTAATATTTAAAATATTCCAATTAGGTATTTTTTATTATATAATTAAGAGGGTGGTATAATGAAAATAAATAAATATAAATATTTGGGTTCTAGTAAATATAAAGTATTTATCGAAGATAAAGAATATATAATATATGAAGATATAATTATTAAAAATAATATATTATTAAAACAAGAAATAACTAAAGAAGAGTTAGAGTTTTATTTAAAAGAAAATATTTATTATGAAGCTCTTTATAAAACTGTTAAATATATAGGTATAAAAATGCGTAGTAAAAAAGAAATAATTAAATATTTAGATAAATCTTATGATAAATATATAGTAAATAAAGTAATAACTTATTTAGATAATAATAACTTAATAAATGAAAAAGAATATGTAAAAGCATATATTAATGATAGTATTAATTTAAAAAATATAGGTCCTTTAAAGATAGAAAAAGAGTTAATTAATATGGATATAAATAAAGATATAGTTATTCCTTTATTAGAAGTTTATACTAAAGATATAGAATTAGATAAAATAGATAAATTAATTAAAAAGGAAGTTAAATTAAATAAAAATAAATCTTTATATATGTTAAAAAATAAAATTATGTATAATCTAATTAATTTAGGTTTTCATAAAGAATATATTAATACATCTTTAGAAGGTTTATCTATTGATGATAATGATATATATAAAAGAGAATATGATAAGTTATATAAAAAATTATGTAATAAATATGATGATGAAAAATTAGATTATATAATTAAACAAAAACTATATCAAAAAGGATTTAGAAAAGAGTAAATTTATAATGAATAAAGAAAATGATATTAAATTAAAACCAATAATGAAAATAAAGATGTATTTATACTAAGAGATATTGTAAAATTAAGAAATGCAGTTGCACATAATACATGTGTATTAAATGAATTAAGTAAGAAAGATAATTTAAATCCTACATCATATAAGATTGTGCAATATTTAAAAGATTCTGACGTAAGAAAAAAGACAAGAATTAATAAATTAAGTAATTCAAGAATTAGACAAATTACTTATGTGCTTTATGTTTAATGAAATAATAATATATTTATGATATATTAATTATGCAAGAAAAAAAACGTTAAATCGTTTTTGCATGGACACTATCTAACTGTGGAGTCCTATTTTCTTTTATAAGAAAAAAGTTTACTAGGAGGATATATAAATTTAATTAAAAATAAGTAGAAACTTTCTACTTATTTTTACTCTTCTATATAAAAATAAATATCTGAAAAATACTCTTCATTAACCTCTAGAAAGTTATTGGATAAATCAAGTAAAGGACCTTTATCAGTGCTGTAAACTAAAGTAGTTAAACCATCGTAAGTACTTTCTTCTTCATATATTAAACTAGGATTATCACTTAAAACAATTACTTCATCATTAAATTTTTTAAATACTAAAGCGTTTTCTAATACATAATTTAAACTAGAAGTTAAATGTTTTTCTATATAAGCATATAACTTCCATTTTGTTTTATTAAGTCTAGTGTCTACTATTACAATTGTTAAATCTTTATTTTTAGGTAGTATAACAGGATTTAAACTAATTGGAGCTAAACTAAATATAAAATTATTATCTATATCCATCATAGATAATTCTCCTTCAAAAGGAGTAGTAATATTTCTAGTTTCATATATAAAACTACCATTTTCATTTGAAGTTATTTCTATATTTGTATTATCATTTATTACATTAGGTAAATCATATTCAAAGTATCCATCTTCATCTGATGATATTATTTCTTCTACATCATTATACTTTATTAATATATTAGCAAAATTTTTAGTATATCCATTTATCTTATCACTAGTATTATTTATTGGATAAATATTTATATAAGAACTACCAATAGAAAACTCTTTTTTATTTTGAAAAGAAAAATTATCTATATTATATTCTAATAATTCTTTATCAGTAAAATTATGACTATTAATTATAGTATCAGTACTACTTATAGAACCACTTATTTCTATTAAACCATTATCTTTTTTAAAATAATATTCAGGTAGATCATTAATAGAACCAGCACTTGTAACATCTATAGAATTAGTCCATAAATTTATTCTTCTAGTTTTAATGCTAAAAGGTATTTCATTATTACTATATATTACATTAGCATTTTTAGTATAAATAGATACTCTTTTAGGATTATCAAGTATAAAAGGTCCATTACCTTTAAAATGTAAATTATAATTATCACTTGGAGTATTATCATAAGAATTAATTAAATCTAAAATAGAACCTTCTTTCATAGTAAATGAACCAAATATATTCCACATAGGTATTCTTTTATGACTTTTTTCAATAAAGTTTAAACTTGATCTTTCTTCGATTAAAACATTATTTGCACCACATACACTAGTTGAAGCAAAACCATTACCCGTTATTAAGTTAACAGAAGTATCATGTAAAATAGTAAAATTTAGTTTATTAGTACCATTCATAAATTCTTTTTCATCAGTAGATATCGTTATATTACTTTTGCATAAGAAAACTACATTAGAACTTATATCATTTCTAAAAGTAAAAAGTGGAGCACTACTAGAACTACTAGTTATATTAGTATTTCCTCCGATTATAATATAATTAGATTCACATACTTCTTGTGACGCTACAGAATTTGTTTCTTTAATAGTTATATTACAATCTATTATTTTAGTAGATCCATATTGATTAAAAGATAACTGTGTACCATTAAAAATAACATTATTAAATGTAACATTAACTTTATAATCAGTGCTGTAAGGTACATAAATTACACCATATATGTTAGTATAATTAATATTTATATTTTTAATTATAATTTCTTTATTTGATATAACTTTAATAGTATCATCTTCTAAAGTACTATTAATACCAGTTAAAGTATATCTTATATTATTATAAGTTCCATCTATTATAACTTTTTCTTTATTTTCATTTATAACAATACCTTTATCAAGAGTAATATCACTACCTAAATATATATAATTATAATTATTATTTTCTTCTAAAACTTGTTTTAGATCACTACTGTTATAAACTACTATAACATTATTGTTTATATTCATATAATCACCAATATATTTTATGTATAATAAATATTTATAAATAATTATATAGTTTAATTATTAGATATTTTTTTATTAATAATTGTTCAAAATAGGTTTAAGTGTCAACTAAGTAAAAATGTAATATAAGTAATATTTATTTTACCATTTATATCATATTTATATTACATATAATGGCATTACAAGATACATTAATGCATAATAAAATATAAAAGCATATTGCTAATAAAACTTTTAATATATCAAAAATATAAAAAAACTGATAAAAACTATTTGGCTTTAACAGTGACATTTTTATCAGTTTCTATTAAGAGGTTAGAGAAAATTAAATAATTAATTTCCCTATACCTTTTTAAGTGTTAGAGATTTTCTATCTCATCTTTAGACAAATTAGTATACTTTATTATCATATCAATACTAAGAGTCCATCATTAAGCATACTTTTTGCTATTTCTTTGCTTTTTTCTAAAGAACCTTGTTCCAGGCCTTCATTATATCCAGTCTTTTTTGTAGCAAGTAATTGTTCTCTTTTTAATTCTTCTAAATTATATAGACCAATTATTTCTTCGTCTAAACTTACTTTATCTGCTTCATTAAGATAATCTTCCATAATTTCATCACCCTTATATATATTTTTATCTAACTTATCTTCACTAATATTAGAAATATATAAAAATTTTTCTAACTCTGTTAGTTCTTCTTTATTATACCGTTTTTTTAATATATTTGGAATATAAATTTCAATAATTTTTAAATCATTTGTATAAGGATTTCCTTCTTTATCTCTTATTTTATATACTACAACTGTACGATCATCTCCTTCAAAACTAAAATTATTTATATTTAGTAATACTGATTTTCTATATTTATTCTTTTTTCTCATATTATTATTAGTTATTTTTTTAGTTCCACGAATAATATCAGTATTTCTTAAATTAAAAGCATAACTTAAGTTTCTATTTAACATATACATTCCATAGTTTTTATTATTATTTAATTCTACAGTTATATATTCACCATCTTCTGTTTTAACTATTAAATCTACATTTTCTCCTTTATTTATATACATATCTTGATTTAATTTATTTTTTACATATTCTATACTGATAAACATATCAAGTCCTGCTTGTTTAAAAGATGATTCTAGAAAATGATCTAAAAATCTTTTTCTTTCGCTATTACATAACATACAATTAAACATAGTATCAGATCTTAAAGGGATTCTTTTTCCTCTTTCTACTTTTACTTGTAACTTTAGGCTAATTATTTATGATTTTTCTATCTAATAGTGCGACTTCTTTCATAAGACTTACCTCCTTCCAGGTACATTCTAGCAGATTATATAGAAATATGCAAATGATAAAAAGTATATATAAAAAGATGTTTTTTATAGAATAAAAATATATTTTTTTATTATAAAAACATCTTTTTTTAATCATTATTTAGAATAAAACTTTATTTTTAAAAATTTAATTTTTTTAACTTTTTTTATTAAAGTTATAGTTATATAAATGGTAAGATGAAATGTAGAAAATTGGTAAAGTAAAATATTACTTATATTTCATTTTTACTTGGTTGACACTTAAATTTTCAAAAATATCTTGAGATAGATTTTAATCTAAGATAGATTTTAATCTATCTTTTTTATTAAAATTATGTTATTCTTTAATGGGAGTGGTATTATGACATATTTATTACTTGGTGAACATTTACAAGAACAAATAGATAAAATAATAAGTGATAATAATATAAATAGAGAATCTATAACTAATTATGATTTAGAAATAGAATCTTTTAATAATGTATTAATAGATATAAATACTATTAGTTTATTTGAATCTAAAAAATGTATAATATGTAAAAACTCTAATAATATTGATGATTTAGATAAATTAAAAGATTATTTAAAACATGAAACTAGTAATATATTAATACTTACTATGAAAGCAATTAATGATAATAAAAAATTATATAACTTAATAGATAATAAAATAGATTTAACTAAAATAGATATAGAATCTTATATAAAAAATGAATTAAAAGATTATAAAATAACACCACTTAATATAAGATTAATAATTACTAATTGTAATAATAATTTTAATAGAATAAAAAATGAATTAGATAAATTAAAAATGTATAAATTTAATGAAAAAGAAATAACTAGTGATGATATTAATTTACTTATAAAGAAAAATTTAGATAATAATATATTTGATTTAATAGATAATATAAATAAAGGTAATAAAAAGAAATCTTATGAAATATATAATGAATTAATTAAAAATAATGAAGCTCCAATTAAGATATTGATTACTCTTGCTAATAATTATAGATTAATGTATCAAGTAAAAGAATTAATGAATAATAAAAATGATAAAGAAATAATGGAAATGTTAGATATTAAAAAAGAGGGTAGGCTATATATTTTAAAGAAACAAACATATAATTTTACTTCTTCTAAATTACTAAGTATTATAAAAGAATTAGCGAAA
This sequence comes from uncultured Mycoplasma sp., assembly GCA_964430375.1. Lineage (GTDB taxonomy): Bacteria > Bacillota_I > Bacilli_A > RF39 > UBA660 > HGM10836. The sequence goes on from CAYSEZ010000004.1 coordinate 29,025, forward strand.
ATAGATTTATCTATCAAAAAAGGTGATTTAACAGATAAACAAGCTATGGAGTTATTTTTTACTAAAATATAGGTAAAAATAGTAATAAAATATAGTATTTTAGAATATATTAAAGATGAATATGCTGCTTGACTTTTATAGAAAAATATAGTATATTTATATTGCTACTAAAAGTAGTGAAAATGATTTTCGCTTCCAGGTGGTGCGAACTATAAATGATCCTGGTCGACAATGTTTTTCGCTTCCAGGTGGTGCGACTAATAAATGATCCTGGTAGAAAATGTATGATTACTTTCTTCTTAGGAGGAAAGTTTTCTTTTTAAATATAACTAAAGAAGGAGATGTAAGCATATGAAAGTTAAAACAGGTTATTTATATCATATTAAAGATGAATATTTTAATGTAGCAAATGATGAAAAATTAATGACTAACCATGAAAGAGGTAGAAAGAGGCCCACTTATTTTACAATAAAAGATAAAGATATATTATGGTTTATTCCTGTTAGTTCTAAAGTAGAAAAATATCAAAAGATAATTGATAAAAAAATAGAAAAACATGGTTTTTGTAATACAATTATTATTAGAACAATTGGTGGTAAACCTGCTGCAATATTACTTCAAAATGCATTTCCTGCTTTAGAAAAATATATAGATCATGTACACACTGTAGATGGAGTTCCTTTAAGTGTATCAACAGAGTTACAACATGAGATTAAAATTTTATTTAAAGATATGATTGGATTAAAAAAAAGAGGAACAAATTTATTTTTTGTAGATGTAGATAGATTAAAACAAAAAATGATAGAGGAACTTATTAAATAAAAAAAATAACACAAAGTTATTTCTTAAAATATAAGGGTTTATAAAACTCTTTTTTTATTAAAGATTGATCATTAACTATTAAGGAATATATATAAGTTACTCTTTTTTCTATATCAAATAATTTACTATCTATATTTTTATAATTAGTATATATAGGTAAATTACTATTACTTTTAATATTTTTTAAATAATTTCTGCCTATATCATTAAAACCTAATACTCTAATATAATCTATATTATATTTTGATTCTTCTTTAGTTAGTGATGTTAATATATGTATAAACATTCTATTTAGTTTATTATAAGTATATCTTTTAGTTTTAATATTAAGAATTAATTCTTCTATAGTGTTACTATTATTTATATATTTTTTAATTCTATTACTTAAACCTTCATCTACAGTTTGATATATATTTAAATCATTACTACATAATATTTTATATTTTAAATATTTAAATATATCTATATCTTTATATATTTCTTTTACTGGAGTATATTTTTCTATATTTTTATTTTCTTTTATTAAGTTTCTAATACTACTAGCGCTAATAATATTACTATTAGTATCTAAACTATGATAATTATTAGTTCTTTTAATACTAATAGGTTCTATATTATAATTATTTTTTATTATTTCTTTTATATAACTTATACCAAGTAAATCATTTGGATTATTAATACTATTTAAATTAAAATCTTTAATAGCGTTACTTAAACTACTAGGATAGTTATTTCCTTTATCTAAATAATATTTTATTTTATTATCAAATTCTTTATTATTAAGTTGTAATTTTGCTATTTTAGTTAAAGATTCTATATCATTAGATTCACTACCAAATATTAGTTTATTTATTTTTAAATCATTTAATATTTTTAATGCTCCAGAAGAGAATATATCAGCACTTTGACTAGAATATACAAAGGGAAGTTCTACTACTAAGTCTATACCATATTCTAAAGCATATTTAGTTTTATCCCATTTATTCATTATACTTATTTCTCCTCTTTCAAGAAAAGAAGAGGATAAACATAATATTATAATAGAATCAGGATACATTTCTTTTATTTTATTTATATGATATATATGTCCATTATGAAAGGGATTATATTCACATATTATACCTATTATATTCATAGATATACCTCCATTAATTGGTTTTATTATATAGAAAAATTAAATCTATGTCAAATATAATTTAAAAAAATCAAAAAAGTACTTGAAATAAAGTATTTTTTTTGATATGATT
>CAYSEZ010000005.1:0-28719 GCA_964430375.1 uncultured Mycoplasma sp.
AAGAATTAAAAAGAGAACAATTACTTGCTACAAAAAAGACTGGATATAATGAAGGTATTGAACAAGGTATTGAACAAGGTATAAAACAAGGTTCTTTAGAAAAAAGCAAAGAAATAGCAAAAAAACTACTTGATAAGAGTATGAGTATTGAGGAAATATCTTTAATAACTGGCTTATCTTTAGAAGAGATACAATCTATGAAAAAAGATTAATTATATTATATAGTTAGCTTTTTAATATTATTAATTAAATAATTATAATAGACAGAATTAAATAACGAAACTAATTCTAAAGAGCTATTAAATTTGAAAAATTAATTTCTAAGGAGTGATTAAATGCAAATAATAGAATATCAAGAAAAGTATTTAGAAGATGTTAGGGATTTACTTGTAGAGCTAGAAGAATATATATTAACTATTGATGAAGATAAATTAGATAGAATACATCCTGAATATAGAGATAAAATGGCTATTTTAGATTTAGAAGAAGTAAGTGAAAACTCTGGTAAATGTTATTTAGCAATAGAAAATAACAATGTAATTGGCTTAATAATGGGTTATGTTAAAACTTATGATGAATACGATTATTTAGATTATAAGTGTCCTAGAAGTGGTGAGATATCCGAACTTATTGTATCTAAAAATGTTAGAAGTAAAGGTATTGGGAAGATGCTTATGCAAAAAATGGAAGAATATTTAAAAAGTATAGGTTGCGAGTATATATTTATAGATGTTTTTGCTTATAATGAAAATGCTATTAAATTTTATGAAAAACAGGGTTATCATACAAGAATGTTAATTGATGTAAAAAAGATTTAAAAAGAAGATATTAATTAAAAAAATTCCTTGCTTAAGTATAACACTTATTGTATAATATAAAAAAAGAAGGAGATGTATTATGAAAAATATAAAAGAAATATTAATAAAATTTAATAAAGAAGAATTTGATAATGCTATAGATAAAGCATTTGATAAAAAGAAAAATGATATTGAATTAGATGGATTTAGAAAGGGTAAAGTACCTAAAGATATTTATTATAAAAGAAGAGGTAAAGAAGCATTATATATGGATGCAGTTGATATTTTATTACCAGATGCTTATGATAGATTATTTGAAGAAAATAAGGATTTAAAACCTATTATAACTCCAAAAGTTGATCTTAGAGCACTTTCTGATAATGAAGTAGTTTTTGCATTTACTATAACTACTATGCCAGAAGTTAATATTAAAAAATATACTGGATTAGAAGTAGAAAAAAATGAAGTTGAAGTTACAAAAGAAGAAATAGAACATGAATTATCTCATATTTTAGAAAGATATACTGAACTTGCTATTAAAGATGGTGAAGTATCTGATGGTGATGTTGCAGTTATCGATTTTGAAGGCTTTTTAGAGGGAGTACCTTTTGATGGTGGTAAGGATGAAAACTATTCACTTACTATTGGAACAAATACTTTTATACCAGGTTTTGAAGAACAATTAATTGGTATGAAAAAAGATGAAGAAAAAGAAATTAATGTTACTTTCCCAGAAGATTATGGCTCAGAAGATTTAAAAGGAAAAGATGTAGTATTTAAAGTAAAAGTAAATGAAATAAAAGAAAAAATAACTAGAGAAATGGATGAAGAATTCTTTGAAGATCTAGGTATTGAAGGAGTAAATACTAAAGAAGAATTAGAAAAAGAAATAGAAGAAAATATTAGAGTAAATAAAGAACATGATGCAGAAAATAAATATTTTGAAGAATTATTTACTAAAATTAGAGAAAATACTACTGTAGAAATACCAGATGAAGTAGTAGATGAAGAAACTAATAATTTAATTAAAGAATTTGAAAAAAATATAAAAATGCAAGGTATTTCTTTAGAACTTTTCTATGAAATTACTAAATCAGATGAAGCTGCATTAAAAGAACAATTAAAAGAAGAAGCTAGAACTCGTGTTTTAAATAGTTTTATACTTGAAGAAATAGTAAATAAAGAAAACTTAAGAGCAAGTAAAGAAGAATTAGATGCTGAATATGAAAAATTAGCTAAGCAATATAATATGACTGTTGAAGAATTAGAAAAAGAAATAGAAAATAAAGAAATGTTTAAACTAGAACTTGAAACTAAAAAAGCACTTGAATTCTTAAAAGAAAATAACTAAAATAAGCATTTGCTTATTTTTTTAAGGTGATAATATGGAAAATATAATATTAATTAAATATGGAGAATTAACTACTAAAAAAGATAATAGAAAGATGTTTATTAATTTACTTGATAATTATTTACATAATAAGTTAAAAGATAAAGATATAAAAATAATTAAAGATAGATCTAGAATGTATATATATTTTAATGAAGAAGATATGAGTTTTGTTTTAAATATATTAAATAATACTTTTGGTATTCATGCGTTTAATTTAGCATATAAAGTTAATACTAATACTGATGATATTAAAAATAAAGTTTTAAATTTATTAAAAGAAAAAGAATTTAAAACATTTAAAGTAGTAACTAATAGACGTGATAAGTCATTTGATATTTGTAGTATGGATTTTAATAATATCATCGGAGAACATATTTTAAAAAATATTCCTAATATTAAAGTAGATGTAAAAAATCCTGATATTTATGTAAATATTGAAATAAATAAAGATGAAACATTTATTTACTTTAATGATATTAAAGGTCTTGGTGGTTATCCATATGGATCACTTGGTAAAGGACTTTTAATGTTATCTGGTGGAATAGATTCACCTGTCGCAGGATATCTTTCTTTAAAAAGAGGTATAAAAATAGATGCAATATACTTTGAAGCAATACCTCATACTAGTTTAAATGCTAGAGAAAAAGTAATTAGTCTTGCTAAAGAATTATTAAAATATTCACTTGATTTTAACTTATATGTTGTACCAATAACAACACTTCAAGAAGAAATATATAGGAATGTAGATCCTGCTTATATAATAACCATTTTAAGAAGAATGATGTATAGAATAAGTGAGGAAATAGCAAGAAATAATAAACATATGGTTTTAATTAATGGAGAAAGTGTTGGACAAGTAGCATCACAAACTCTTTCTAGTATGAATGCAATTAATGAAGTAGTAAAAATACCAGTACTTAGACCAGTATGTACATATGATAAATTGGAAATTATAGATATAGCAAAAAAAATAAATACTTATGAAACAAGTATATTACCATATGAAGATTGTTGTACTATATTTGTACCAAAACATCCTGTTATTAATCCAAAAAGAGATAAATGTGTTTTAAATGAGAGTTTATTTAATTATGAAGAATTAATTAATGATGCAGTAAATAATACTTTTGTTATTAAAATAACTAATGAAAATGATTTTAAAGATTTATTATAGGAATAAATTACCAGTTAAATTTATGTATAAAATTTGATAATTTTCACATTCTATTAATGCATAGGAGGTGAAAACAATGAACCAATCAAACAACAGTAAGAAACTAGTTGTTCCAGGAGCAAAACAAGCTATCGATTCAATGAAATATGAAATAGCTAGAGAATTTGGTGTTACTTTAGGACCAGATGCAACATCAAGAGCTAATGGATCAGTTGGTGGTGAAATTACTAAACGTTTAGTTGAAAGAGGAATGAGTCAATTAGGCGGATATAGTAATAAATAATTTAAATAGATTAGAAAAGGGTAGAAAGATTAATTTTCTATCTTTTTTTGTTATTACTTAAGACATTATCATATATTAATCACATAATATTTAAAAAAATTCATTTTATAATTGACAAGTCATATATTTTGATATATATTTAATTTGACGTTTTCAAAAATTATATAGAAATTATTAACTACATATAGTATGTGGTTTTTTGCGTTATATAATTTTTGAGTGGAAAGGAGTGATAAAATGTCGTTTATTGAAGTAAAAAATCTTACGAAAACATTTAAAGTAAGTGAAAGAAAGGAGGGAAAATTTAGTACTTTAAAAACATTTTTTAGTAGAAATTATAAGTATATTAAAGCAATTGATGATATATCTTTTTCTATTAAAAAAGGAGAAATAGTAGGGTATATAGGACCAAATGGAGCAGGGAAAAGTACTACTATTAAAATATTATCTGGAATACTTACTCCTACTAGTGGAATAGTAAAAATTAATAATATGGTTCCATATTTAGAAAGAAAAAAATATGTATCAAATATTGGAGTAGTATTTGGACAAAGAAGTCAGTTGTGGTGGGATTTACCAGTAATTGATTCATTTAATTTGTTAAAAGATATTTATAGACTAGATGATGAAGAATATGAAGAAAACTTAAATGAGCTAATTAATTTGCTTAATTTAAAAAATATAATTAATATCCCAGTAAGAAATTTAAGCCTAGGAAATAGAATGAAAGCAGAAATAGCTGCTGCACTTTTGCATAAACCAAAAATACTATTTTTGGATGAACCTACTATTGGACTTGATGCAGTAAGTAAAAAAATAGTACGTGATTTTATAAAAAAAATAAATAAAGAAAATAATGTAACAGTAATTTTAACTACTCATGATATGAATGATATTTCATCACTTGCTAATAGAGTTATATTAATAGGAAAAGGTAAAAAATTATATGATGGATCGCTTAAGAAAATTAAAGAAAAATATGATTATATAAGAAAAATAATTGTAACTACTAATGATAAATTTTTATTAGATGGAGACTATATAATATCTAAAACAAGATCAAAAGATAAAACAGAATATGTAATAGATATAAGAAAAATAGATGTAAGTAGTTTTATTAATTTATTATCTTCTAAAATATCAATTATTGATATAGATATAGAAAGTAAAAATATAGATGATATTATTACTATGTTATATGAGGAATTTGATATATGAAATCATACATATCTTACTTTAAATTAAAATTTAAAATAGGTCTTCAATATAAAACTGCAGCATATGCTGGTATTTCAACTCAAATTTTCTTTGGACTTGTTTATATTTTTACTTATACTTCGTTTTATGAAACAGATACAAATGTTATACCAATGGAATTTAATAAATTAATTAGTTACTTATGGCTTTGTCAAGCATTTTTTGCAATGATTAATTTATTTTATAAAGATAAAGAAATTATGAATTTAATAAAAACAGGTAATATTGCATATGAATTATGTAGACCTCAAGATTTATATTTTATGTGGTTTAGTAAAATAATGGGAGAACGATTATCAATGACATTTTTAAGATGTTTTCCGGTTATATTAGTTGCACTATTAATGCCTAGTCCATATAATTTAAATTTAAGTATTACATTTTTTAGATTATTGTTATTTTTGATATCGTTTATTCTTTCGATGTTTTTAATGACAACATTAGTTACTTTATATCATATAATATGTTTATTTACTATAGATGATAAAGGAATAGTTAATATATTTATGGTTTTTGCAGATATATTATCTGGTTTAGTAGTGCCAATTCCATTTTTTCCTCTTTATTTAAAGAAAATAACAAATATATTACCATTTAGATATATTAGTGATTTTCCATTTAGACTTTATATTAATGATATATCTATAAAAGAAGGATATATAGGTATAATTATACAATTTATATGGATTATTATACTGTTTATAATAGGTAAAATACTTACTAAGAAAGCACTTAAAAATATAGTGGTACAAGGAGGTTAATATGAAATTATATTTTAAATATATGAAAATAAATTTAAAAGCGGAATTACAGTATAAAAAATCATTTATTATGTCATTAATTGCACAATTATTTATATTTTTTGGATATTATTTTACAATATTATGTTTATTTGATAAATTTTCTAATGTAAAGGGATTTACTTTATATGATGTATTATTTACATTTTCAGTAATACAATTTGGTTATTCATTTTGTGAAGTATTTTTTAGAGGAGTAGATTTATTTGATGAATTAATAATAAAGGGAGAATTTGATAAAATATTAATTAGACCTAGAAATATATTGCTACAAGTATTTTGTGAAAAAATGTTATTTTCTAGATTATCTAAAGTACTTGAAGCAATTATTATACTTATAATCTCTCTTGTTAATATAAATGTAGTATGGAGTTTTAATAAGGTTTTAGTATTAATATTTATGTTATTTAGTTCTATTATATTATTTTTATCTATATTTATACTTGCAGCATCATATTGTTTTATAACTATTAAAGGATTAGAAGTTAGAAATTTATTAACAGATGGTGGTAAACAAATAGCACAATATCCAATTGGAATATTTAAAAAGGGTATTATACTTGTTTTTACATATATAATACCATTTGGATTAATTAATTATTATCCATTATTATATTTATTAGGCAAAAGTAATAGTAATTTATATATGATATCTCCTTTATTTACTATTATATATTTTATATTAAGTATAATAATATTTTATAAAGGAGTAAAAAGATATACAAGTGTAGGAAGTTAAATTATTAAAAATAGTAAAATTATCTTTAAAGGTACTTGAAAAAAGTATCTTTTTTTTATATAATGAATTATATAAGATAATAAAAGGTGGATTACTATGAAAAAAATGAGATTTAGAGATGCAAAATTAAAACTTTCGTTATTTATAAGTATAATTGGAGTGTTATTTTTAGTTGTTGGTTCATCATATGCAATATTACAAGATAGTAAAATAAGTGAATCTAATCAAGTAATAAATGTAGGAAATGTTAAATTAGAGCTTAATGAAACTAATAATGGAATAGAATATAATGATTTAACAGATATGACAGATGATGAAGGAATTAAACAGGATAATTATTATAGTTTTAGTATAAAGAATACTGGAGATACAACTTCAGAATATAATGTTTTTTTAATAAAAGATGAAACAAAGACTAATTCTATAGATGAAAAATATATAAAAGTTGGATTAGAAATAAATGAAACTGATTATAAAATTATGAATTTAAAAGAAGTAAATAATCTTATACATAATGATATATTAAAACCAAGTGAGGAAAATAAATATAAATTATGGGTATGGTTAGATGAAGAAGAGATTAAAAAGGATCCAATAGATGAAAATAGTACATTAAATTTAAAATTAAAGGTTGAAGCAACTCAATATTTGGATGAAACCGCTAATACAAAAATTTTATATAATACTATAAGTGATAGTGTAAAGACTTCTAATATAAGTTATCAATATATAAATGGTGCAAATAAAACAGTAAATGGAGTAACATATAATAATAATGATAATGGAGTGTTCTTATATGATGGAACAGATGATAATAATGGGAGATATTCAATATATTACTATAGAGGTAATGTAACTAATAATAATGTATTGTTCGGAGGATTCTGTTGGAAAATAGTTAGAACAACATCAACTGGAGGAGTTAAATTAATATATAATGGAGTACCTAGTAGTGATGGATCTTGTAATAATACAGGGACAGCTAGTCAATTAGAAGAAAAAAGTTCGTTTAATGATGATTATGATTCGCCGGCAGATGTAGGATATATGTATGACTCAAGATATATATATAAATCTAAATCAATGATAAATATATCTGATACATATATGTACGGAAATGATGTAACATATAGTGATGGAACATATACTTTAGTAGATACAAAAACATCGACATCATGGAGTAGTGATTATAAAACCTTGGCAGATGGTTATCATTATACATGTTTAAATAGTACAGGAACATGTTCTTCTGTATATTATATAATTTATTTTGGAAGAAGTGATACGATGTATTATTTAACATTATCTAACGGTGATACAATTGAAACAGCAAAAGATAAGATGTTTGCAAATAGATACGATAGTTCAATAAAAACAACAATAGATAATTGGTATAAAAATAATTTAACAAATTATACTGACATGTTAGAAAATACAATATTTTGTACTGATAGAAGTTTTTCAAGCGGTAGTACTGGTGGTCCTTTATCGAATAAGGATACAAATAGCACATCTGTTTCGTATTTTGCAGGATATGAAAGAGAGTATGTTACATACTCACCGAGTTTACAGTGTGTAAATCAAAGTGATAGATTTAGTTTAAAAGTAAATAATGGAGGAAGTGCAAATTATGGTAATAATGCATTGACTTATCCAGTAGGACTTTTGACTTCAGATGAAGTATTATTAGCTGGAGGACAAAATACGAGTAATAGTAGCTATTATTTAAATACAGGAGAAGTTTATTGGCTTGGTTCTCCAGGGTATTGGTATGCTTCTGAAGCATATGGATATCGTATAAATGCAGATGGCAAACTTTATGCTGGTTATTATGTTATAGATTCTCTTGGTGTTCGTCCTGTTATATCTTTAAAAGAAGGAACAAGATATGAACCTAATACAGATGGTACTACTTCTAATCCATATGTGATAAAATAGTTTGGTGTATTATGGAAGTAGATATAAACTTAATAAAAGAAAGTATATGTGAATATATTGAAGAAATGTACGCTATATGTATTAGTTATATGAAAAAGAATAATATTGATTATAAATTAACTGGTAATGATGTGTTAACTAATAAGTTAAAAGAATTAGAAGTATTAAAAGATGAAGTTATTTTATGTAATAATTATGATGAAATTATTGTTTTAAAAATTAAGATAGAAACTTTATCTAAAGAGATAAGAGGTATTATATGAAATTAACTACTAGAGGTAAATATCTTGTTGATCGGGGATATAATAAAGATGATGTAATAAGATTAACTAATTATAATACAGAAGATTTAAATTATGTTCTTGAAGTAATTTTTTATAGATTGACAAAAGGATTAGAAAAAACATCTAATCCTACTGCTATATTTATCGGAGGACAACCTGGTGCTGGTAAAAGTAGTGAAGTTATAAGAATGAAAGAGGAATATCCAAATATAGTAGAAATTATAATAGATCATTATAGAGCATATCATCCTCATTATTTAGAAATAGAAGAGTTAATAAGAAAGCATTGGACTTTCAAAACTATTACTTTAGATGATTCTCCAGGGAACGATCTTGCTGATTTTACTACTGATTTTGTCGGAGTTTTAACTGATAAATTAATTGAATTATCTAGTATAAAAGATAAATTTGGTAAAAGTTATAATTTATTAATAGAATGGGGTATGAGAACACCAGAATCTCCTCTTGAAACTATGAAAATGTTAAAAGAGAAAGGTTATACAAATATAGTTAAGTTTATTTGTATACATAAATCTATATCTTTAAAGGCTTGTTCTATTAGGTCAAAAATAATAAATGATGATAAACATATTATTAGAAATGTTCCAATTAATTTTCATAATATGTGTATTGAAACATTACCATCTAGTATTAATACAATATATCAAATAGGTTTTGATAATAATTACATAGATAAAATGAATTTAATATTAAGAGATGGTACAATTATATGGGATAATAATTCTAATATATTGCCTGGCATTGTATTTAAAAATTATTTAGAAGATTATGAGTTAACTAAAAGTTTTTCTAATAGTACTAAATTAGCAGAAGAAAATACAATTAAAGAGTTAGAAATATTAAGAAAGTTATAAAAAAATAAGATTATTTTATATGAATCTTATTTTTTTTAAATTCTATATATTCAGTGTATGCTTTTTTATCTAGATTAAAATTAAATTTCTTAAATTTAAAGTTTTTGTCTTTATTTATTATTAACTTTTTAATAAAGTATTTAGTAAATTCATGGTTTCTTACTAATAATGGTCCAATTAAATATGTACCATAGAAATTATTATAAATAATGCCTTCATTATCAAATAAATGATTAATGTTTCCATAGTCTATGTTATCACTAGTATTTATAAAACCATATATATCGTTGTTACAAAAATTACATTTAGTTGTTACTTCTTTTACAATTCTTTTACTATTATTAATACTATAATCAAAAATATTAATACCTTCTTTACCAAATAAATACATACTATTACCAGTAGATAATATAAACTTATTACTTTCTATAAATTTTTTTATATCATCTTTATACTTTTTAAAATGTTTTAAACATATATCTCTATTTTCTTCAGTAGAAGACCCAACATATATCATATCTAATTTATTAAAATCTATATCATCTAAATTAGATATTTTCTTTATTTCACAGTTTATACCCTGATTATTTAAATGATATTTTATTACATTAAGGTTACCACTTTCACCATATAAATTCATCATATCATAATATAAATGTCCAATAACTATTTTCATAATTCCTCCATTACTTTATTAAATGGTTTTATATAATCAAAATTAAGTATTGCGTAAATATTTCCTTTTGATTTTTTTATATCATTTTTAGTACTATACATATCCTCACATATTACTATTTTCTTTTCATCAAAACCATTATATTTTAGTGCTACAGCGATATCATATCTTTGGGGTCCACATACTATAAATTTATCAACATTATTTAATAAATTAAAATCTATATCATATATCCAAGATAAATCATCAAAATCATATCTTCTAGATATTTGATACCATCCAATAACTATTGTTTTTAATTCTTTATCATTTGATGCATAAAGCATAGATTGATTAAATGTAGTACTATTTTCATTTTTATTATTTAATACATATACATTTCTATTATTATATTTATACTTATTATATATTTTTTTATCTTTTTCTATTTTTGATATATAAAAACTAATCATCTCTTTATCCAAATTAAACTCACTTAAAACTGCGAAAGCTCCTGCTATGTTGTATAGATTAAATAACATATCATTATTTACATATATATTATATTTATTATTAATAGTTAATATATTATCTTTATAATTAAAGTTACTTATTTCATAGGTAATATTAGGTCTTTTAAAATCACATTTAGGACAATAATAATCTCCTAGATATTCTACATTATAATAATTATATTCTAACTTGCTATTACATTTTAAACATCTAGTAATATTTAAATTATTAAATTTATTCTTTTTATAAGAATATTTTAATTTATTTGTACCAAAATATATAATATTAAATTTATCTTCTAAATTAAACTTTTGTAAATAAGGATCATCTCCATTAATAACTAAAGTAATATCACTAGATAAAGAACTTAATATTTCGTTATAAACTATATCAAAATGGCCTTGTCTAGGTACTTGATCACGAGTTATATTAGTTATAACTACATAATTAGGTTTAATATATGGAAATACATATTTAGCGTATCTTTCATCCATTTCAAATATACATACATCAGATTTTATTTCACCCTTTAAATTAGAATGTTTTAAAAGAGTAGATATAATTGCGCTTCTTTCATTTGAACCTTTATCATTATAACAAGTCTTATAACCAAAATTTTTAAAAACTTCATTAATAACTTTAGTAGAAGAACCTTTTCCAGAACTACCTGTTACTGCGATTACTTTATCAGGTAGTTTAAAACACTTTAATATATTTTTATTTAATTTATATGATATATCACCAGGCATAGAACTACCTCTTCCTATTTTTTCTAAAATAAATACACATATTTTACCTATTAAAATACTAATAAATTTCATACTATTACCTCCTTTTTTATTATATCATGATAATTAAAAAAAATATAAAAAAATATAGAAATTAAATTAAATATTTATTGATAATTTATTGAAATATAACTTTTTTATATGATATACTTATTATAATAGAGGTGACTAATTATGAAAAATATTAGAAATAAGAAAGGTTTTTCACTAGTAGAGCTTTTAATTGTAATAGCAATATTAGGGTTACTAGCAGGTATAATAATTCCTAGTGTTACTAAATATTTAAGAAATTTAAAAGAAGAATATAATAAGAGTTTAACTACTGAAATAATATCTATTGCTAAGAATTATTATTCAGAAAATGATGATAAATTACCTAAAGGTAATATAAATACTCAAGGTTTACAAATAAATAAAGCTTTAGTATCTGCTTCATATTTGTTTAATAATAATTATATAAAAGGGGAATTTAAAGATAGTGATGGTAATAGTTGTATAAATAATAGTTATGTAGTGGTAGAAAAAAATAATAATGATTATGATTATACAGCTTGTATTAAATGTGATAATGGTTATGAAAATTTAGATGAAAATAAATGTAAATATATAGTATCGAATAAAACTGATAATGAAGTTGATAATATATTACCTAGGTGTAGTCTTTCTTTAGAAAGTGGTAATTTAAATAAATGGACAAATGAAGATGTTACGTTAACATTAACTTTAGAAGATAATACTTCAGTAGTGGGTTATTATTTAAGTGATGGAAGTTTTAATAAAGTTGATAATTTAAGTAATTATACTACTTCAATTAAATTAAGTGAAACAATGTATGATGATTCATATTATGTTATAGTAGAGGATCAAAATGCTAATCAAGGTATATGTAAATTAGATGGAACTATTATGGTAGATAAAGAAAAACCAACTTGTAATTTGTCTGTCACTACAAATGGGGTATCAATTAACACTAATGATGATGGTGGTAGTGATGTAGAAGGTTATGATTTGACTACTAATGATTCATATAGTTATAATAATACTAAAACTTTAGAGTTAAAAGAAGGAATATATTATGGATATGTAAAAGATAAAGCAGGTAATATAAATACTTGTAGTGCTTCGGTTACTAAACCAGAAGTAACATCTTATACAAAAACAAAGAATAGTTGTACAAGATCTGTTTCTAGTTATACTTGTAGAACAAGTGCAAGTTATGATTGTACTTATTCTAGTTGGACACGAAAAAGTTCTCCGGAAGAATCTTCTTATGATTGTTCTGGTGAAAAATATGATACAACTTGGTGTTATAGTTGTTCTAAAAGAAGTTCTAGTGTTTATAGTTGTACATATTATACAAGAACTAAGAATTGTAGTTATTCATGTTCTTCTGGTACAAGGGATGGATCTTATTGTTACAAATATAATCAATCATCATGTGGAAGTTGGTCTATTTATAAAACAAATTATAATTATTACTTTAATAGAACAAGTGAAACTACTTTAACTTGTACTAGTGGATCTTCATTTACTTGTAATTCTTCTAATTATGGATATTATTATACTTCTTGTTCTGCTAAATATGAATGTAAAGATAGTATTGATTTAAATAATGGTTATTGTTATGTGTTAAATTAATAATATAATGTTTTGCAAAATTTTTATCTTTGTGATAAAGTTATATATGTGATATATATGAAAATGAAGTACAAAGATAAAAATGAAATAATAAATAAAAAAGAGAATCCTTGTGTTACTCTATTATATAGAACTTTTATAGGTAGAATTATATTAAATATTATAGTAAAACCATGGTTTACTAAATTAAGTGGTTATTTTATGAATAGTAGGTTATCTAATATAATAAGTTTTATATTAATTAGAAAGTATAAAATAAATAAAGAAGAGTATGTTAATAGTAAATTTAATTCATATAATGATTTTTTTACTAGAAAGAAACAAAGTAAATATTTAAATATAGATAAAAATCCTAATAATTTAATTGCTCCTGCTGATTCTAAATTAACTGTTTATAATATAAAAAGTAATAATGAATTTAAAATTAAAGATTCTTATTATAATATTTATGATTTATTAGATGGAAATCGTATATCAGAGGAATATGATAATGGAAAGATATTAATTTTTAGATTAGAAACTAGTGATTATCATAGATATTGCTATATAGATGATGGTTCTAAAGGAGTTAATATTTATATAAAAGGTGTTTTTCATACAGTTAGAAATATTGCTTTAAAAAAATATAATATATATAAGAAGAATGCAAGAGAATATACAATAATGAATACAAAAAACTTTGGTAAAGTAATTGAAGTAGATGTTGGTGCAATGATTGTAGGTAGAATAAATAATCATCATGGTGATTATAAATTTAAAAAAGGTGAAGAGAAGGGATATTTTGAATTTAATGGTTCTACTATTGTATTATTATTTAAAAAAGGTTATATAGATATAGATGAAGATATATTAATAAATAGTAAAAATGGTATAGAAACAATTGTAAAATATGGTGAGAAAATAGGTACAAGAAAAAGAAAATCTAGATTATAGGTTTTCTTTATTATTAAATATTTTTAATCTACTTAAGAAGTAGTAACAAATTATAGATATTATATAGGATGCAATAACATCGTATATAACATGTTGTTTTATAAATAATGTTGATAATATTATAAGAAGGGAATATATAATTATAAATAATTTATCTTTAGTTTTTAAATTACTTTTAAGTACACTGTAAGAGGTTATAAAACAAAACATACAGTGCATAGAAGGACAACAATTAACGGGGGTATCTAATTTATATGTTATATTTAATATAAAACTAGATAAGTCATTAACAATAAAATTTGCTCTTTCTATAGTGGTGGGATACGCTATAAATATTATGTTTCCAATTATAATAGATATTAATGAAGCTATGTATAATCTTTTATATATTTTTTTATCATTTTTATATAGTTTATACCAACAAAAGAATAAAAATGGATACCATGAATTATATATATAAACAAAATATTTACAAAATGGAAAATTCATATCAAAATTAGTTCCAATTAAATGAGGTGTTCCTTGAACAAATTTAATTAGCCAATATATAAGAGCTTGAATAAATAATAATATAATAATAGATATAATGCCTTTTTTCTTTTCATTCATATAAATCACATAGTAATTGTATCAAAAAATTAATAAAAAATCATTAATTAATAAAAAATAAATTTATCTTTTAATATAATATAACTTTATAAAAATATAATTTTAATTTATAAATAGTATATTTTATTACTTATTTTTTAGTTTTTATATATACTTTTAATAATTTTACTTTTTTTTAAAAATCTCTATAATAATAAATATGAAAGAAAAAATATGTGGTTATTACTTAGATAATGAACAAGAAAGTATAGTACTAGATAACTCAAAAAACCTTTTAGTGGTTGCTGGCGCAGGATCTGGTAAAACTTTAACTATCTTAGGTAAGATTAATTATTTAATTAAATATAAAAATATAGATAAAGATAATATTTTATGTATATCTTTTACTCGTGAAGCATCTTCTTCTTTAAAAGAAAAAATAAGAAAAGAATTTAATATTGATATGGATGTTTATACATTTCATAAATTATCTATTGAATTATTAAAACAAATGGATATAAACTTTGATATTACTAGTACTGATACATTATCTAATATAATACATAAATTTATATATGAAGATGTATTAGATAACCCTATGTTTATGAAAATAGTATTAAGTACAATAAATGAAAAATATAGAAATAAGAATAAATATATAAATTATATAGAGAATAATATATTAAAAGTTAAACAAATAGAAAAATTAATAGAAACATTTATTCATTTATTTAAATGTAATAATTTTACTTTAATAGATTTTAATAATTTTCTAGAACAATCTAAAAATAATATATTTTATAAAAAAGAAAAAATGTTTTTAACTCTTATACTTAATATATATTTACAATATGAAAACTATTTAAAAGAGGAAAATGAAATAGATTTTGATGATATGATAACTCTTGCTACTAAAAATATAGATGAAAGTTTAAATTTAAAATATGAATACATAATAATAGATGAATATCAAGATACATCTTATGTTAGGTTTTTACTTATTAAGAAAATAATAGAATTAACAAATTCTTCCCTTATAGTAGTAGGTGATGACTTTCAAAGTATATATAGGTTTACTGGTTGTGATTTATCTTTATTTATAGATTTTAATAAATACTTTAATGAATCTAAGATAATGAAAATACAAAATACATATCGTAATAGTTTAGAATTAATTAATATTGCTGGATCTTTTGTTATGAAAAATAATAATCAAATAAAAAAGAATTTAAATTCTAATAAAAGATTAGATTATCCAGTAGAAATAGTATATTATAAAAATATAAAAGAAGATTTCTATAGATTAGTAACTAAAATATATAATGAAACTAATAAAAATATATTAATATTAGGTAGAAATAACTTTGATATTAATATGGTAATAGATAATAAATATTTTAAATATGAAAATAAAACCATAATATGTATAAAAAATAAAGAAATAAAACTAAAGTATTTAACAGTACATAAGTCTAAAGGTTTAGAAGAAGATAATGTTATTATGATTAATTTAAGAGATGATGTACTAGGTTTTCCTTGTAAGATAAAAGATGATAAGATATTAAGATATGTAAGTATAAATAATGAAAAATATTTATATGGGGAAGAAAGAAGACTATTTTATGTAGGACTTACTAGAACAAAGAATAAAGTATATTTATTTACTCCAGTTAATAATGAATCAATATTTATTAAAGAATTAAAAAAAGATTATAAAGATAAGATAAAAATTAGTTATATGTAGTCATGTTTAATTTTTCTTGTTTATTATTGTATTTAGTGATAGAATATAGGTGGTGATTTTAAATGGATGTAGAAATTAAAAACTTAAATGTTAATATAAATGATAAAGAAGTCTTAAAAGACTTTAACTTAAATATAGAAAAAGGTAAAATACACGTAATTATGGGTCCAAATGGAGTAGGTAAATCAACTTTATCTAAAGTAATTATGGGAGATCCTAGTTATAATATTATAAGTGGAGATATACTTGTTAATAAAGAAAGTATTTTATCTTTAACTACTGATGAAAGATCAAGACTTGGTATATTTTTATCTTTTCAAAACCCAATAGAAATTGAAGGTATAAGTAATTTAGAATTTTTAAAAACTTCCTTAAATTCTAAAGAAAAAATAGATTTATATAATTTTATAATGGATATGGAAAAATATACTAAAGATTTAGACTTAAATAAAGAATTAATACATCGTAATTTAAACTATAATTTTTCTGGTGGAGAAAAGAAAAAAAATGAAATACTTCAGTTAAAAGTATTAAAACCTAAATTTATTATATTAGATGAATTAGATTCAGGTCTTGATGTAGATAGTTTAAAAATAGTATGTAATAACGTAAATAATTATTTAAAAGAAAATAAAGATGCATCAGTACTTATGATAACTCACTATACTCGTATTTTAGAATATATAAAACCAGATTATGTACATATTTTACTAGATGGTAAAATAATAGATACAGGAACTTATAATCTTGCTTTAGAAATAGATAAAAAAGGATATAAAAAGTATTCTTCCTGTGCTTCCTTAATAAGTGAGGATTAGTATTATGAATAAAATAATATTAGATAACAACATAAATAGTAATGATTTAACTATTGATGATTATTCATTTATTATATGTAATAACTTAAATAAAGAAATAAATATAAACATAGAAAAAACTACTAAAGTATTTTTATATATAAATAGTTCTAATCTAAATATAAATATTAACTTAAATAATAATTTAGATATTATACTACTAGTAATAGATAGTTCTTTAAATATAAATATTAACTTAAATAAAGAAGATATAAAACTAATATATAATTATAGAAATATAAATAAAAATAATAATAACTATATATTAAATGTTAATCATAATAATAAAAATACAATTAGTAAAGTAGTAAATAAT
This sequence comes from uncultured Mycoplasma sp., assembly GCA_964430375.1. GTDB lineage: Bacteria > Bacillota_I > Bacilli_A > RF39 > UBA660 > HGM10836. The sequence goes on from CAYSEZ010000005.1 coordinate 17,573, forward strand.
GGTATAAATATAGATAATAATAAATTAAACTATATAATAAATGGTTATGTAAAAAAAGATAGTAGAAACTGTACTTGTAATCAAGATAGTAAAATAATAGTAATGAAAGATAATAATTCTTTAATTAAACCTAACTTAATAATAGATAATAATGAAATAGAAGCAAATCATTCTTCATATATTGGAGCATTTTCTAAAGAAAAAATATTTTATTTAAAATCTCGAGGTATAAAAGAAGAAGATTGTCTTAAATTACTAGTTAAAGCTTTTCTTTTAGAAAAATTAGAATTATCTAATGAAGAAGAAGAGCAAGTATTAAATGAAATTAATATGATATGGAGGTGATTATATGAATAGAGAAGATTTTAAATTTTTAGATAGTGATATCATATATTTTGATAATGGCGCAACTACATTAAAACCTAACTCTGTAGTAGAAGAAACTATAAATTATTATACTAAATATACTTCAAATGCTCATAGAGGTGATTATAATACTAGTTTAAAAGTAGATACTATGTATGAAGGAGTAAGAGAAAAAGTAAAAAACTTAATTAATGCAGATAAAACTTCTGAAATAGTTTTTACTAAAGGTACAACTGAAAGTTTAAATATGATAGTTTTTGGCTTTTTAAAACATAAATTAAAAAAAGGTGATGAAGTATTACTAACTAAAACAGAACATGCTTCTAATGTGTTACCATATTTAGAACTAGAAAAAGAACTTGGTATTAAAGTAGATTTTATTGAACTTGATAAAGATTTATCTTTAACACTTGAAAATGTAAAGAAAAAAATAAATAAGAATACTAAAGTTATATCTATTGCACATATTACAAATACAGTTGGTGATATTCGTCCAATTAAAGAAATAGCAAAACTTGCACATAGTAATAACATTTATTTAGTAGTAGATGGTGCTCAAAGTGTTCCTCATATAAAAACAGATGTAAAAGATTTAGATATAGACTTTTTAGCATTTTCTGCTCATAAAATGTTAGGTCCTACTGGAGTTGGTGTTTTATATGGAAAATATGAATTATTAAATGAATTAAAACCCTTAAATGTTGGGGGAGGAATGAATACCTTTTTTGAAGCAGATGGATCTTTTGAATATAATGAGTTACCTAGAAGATTAGAAGCAGGAACTCCAAATATAGCAGGTGTAATTGCATTTGGTAGTGCAATAGATTATATAGAAAGTATAGGATATGAAAGAATAAAAAAACATGAAGAAGATTTAAAAAAATATTTACTAGAAGGACTAAGTAAAATAGATAATATTGAAGTATATAATAAAAATACTTCTGGTAGCACTGTTTTATTTAATATATCTAATGTTTTTGCACAAGATACTTCTATATACTTGAATCATTATAATATATGTGTAAGAGCAGGTAATCACTGTGCTAAAATTTTAAAAGATGAACTAGGTATTAGAAATACTTGTAGAATTAGTTTATATATATATAATACGAAAGAAGAAATAGATAAGTTACTTGAAGTATTAAAAAAATCTAAAAATATATTTAATGTGGTGATATAATGGATAAAGAATTAAGAAGAGAAATTATATTGGATAATTATCAAAATCCTTTTAATAAAAAAGTACCTAGTGGTGATTATATAAAAGTAAATACTAATAATGAATCTTGTATAGATAATATAGATATATATTTTAAAATAGAAAATAATACTTTAATAGATGTAGCATTTGATGGAGAAGCGTGTGCAATAAGTACTAGTGCTACTTCAATTATGTTAAAGAATTTAATAGGTAAAACACTAGAAGAAATAAAAGTTATTATAGATAATTATAAAAATATGATAAATGAAAAAGAATATGATAAAGAAATATTAAAAGATTTAAACTGTTATGATGAAATATATTTACAACCTAATAGAAAGACTTGTGCATTACTTCCAGTAAAAGCAATAGAAAAAGTACTTGAAAAGTATTAAGAGGTATATATGATAATAGGATTAGATGAAGAAAAGATAAAATTAATATCTAAAGCAAAAAATGAAACAGAAGATATATTAGATTTTAGATTAAAATGTTATAATAAGTTTAAAAATCAAGATATGCCTTCTTTTGGTCCTGAAATAGATATTGATTTTGATAAAATAGTTTACTATAAAACAAGTGATGAAAAAAGTATTAAAAATAACTGGGATGATATAAATAAAGATGTAAAAAATGAATTTTGTACTTTAGAAGTTATAGATAGTGAAAAGAATCTAGATGGTATGGGAGTACAATATGAAAGTGAAGTAATATATCATAATATGTTAGAAGAATTAAAAAAGAAAAATGTTATATTTACTTCAATAGAAGAAGGTTTTAAAAAATATCCTGATATAGTAAAAAAATACTTTTCTAAAATAGTATCTCCTTATGAAAATAAATTTGTAAGTTTAAATGGGGCAGTTTTCTCTGGTGGTAGTTTTATTTATATACCAAAAAATACTAAATTAGATAGACCACTTCAAAGTTATTTTAGAATAAGTAGTAAAGATTTAGGTCAGTTTGAAAGAACCCTTATAGTAGTAGATGATAATAGTTCGTTAAATTATATTGAGGGGTGTACCGCTAGAACTTATTCAAGTAGTAATTTACATGCTGCAGTAGTAGAAATATATGTAGGTAAAAATAGTACTTGTAGATATTCAACTATTCAAAACTGGGCTTTAAACGTAAAAAACTTAGTAACAAAAAGAGCCCTAGTCGAAGAAAATGGTTCTATGGAATGGATAGATGGTAATATAGGATCTTCTCTTACTATGAAATATCCTTGTTCAGTACTTAAAGGAGATAATTCAGTAGGTACTTGTATTACTATAAGTGTAGCAAAAGAAGGACAAAATCAAGATAGTGGCGCTAAAATGATTCATATTGGTAAGGATACAAAGAGTAATATAATATCTAAATCAATTGCACAAAATGGAGGTTCTTCTGATTACAGAGGTTCTGTTATTATAAAAGAAAGTGCAGAAAACTCATACTCACTTGTAAAATGTGATAGTTTAATACTTGATAAAAACTCTAGTAGTGATACTTATCCAAAAAATGAAATAAATAATAAAACAAGTTTTATAGAACATGAAGCAACTGTATCTAGAATAAGTGAAGAAAAATTATTCTATTTACAAAGTAGAGGTATTCCTAAAGAAAAAGCAGAAGAACTTATTGTATTAGGTTTTATAGATAAATTTAAAAAAGAATTACCAGTAGAATACGCAGTAGAATTAAATCAATTATTAAAACAAAATTTATAAAAAAAGATTAAATAGCAAGATCTAGTGCTATAAGAAAGAATACCCGTTATCAAGCATTAGTTATAATAACTAGTATTATGGTATTGTAAGGAGGCAAATATATGACAAGAATTCAAAAAGATGAATATGTTTTCTTCGTAGATGTAAAAAAGACTAAAGAATATTATAAAAAACATTCTGTTTGTGATTGTATTTATTGCCGTAATTATTATACACAAATAAAAAATAAGTTTCCAAAATTTAATAGTTTTTTAAGTGAATTTGGAATTGATATTTCAAAGCCTGATGAAATAACAAGTGTTGAGATGGATTATTATATTGATTATATTAGTGTAGATTACACCGTTTGTGGAAACGTTGAATCAATGGGAGAATATGAAATTGATATATATGATGATTTGTTTTTAAGTATCGTTATCACAAATGGTTTTGCATCGCCAAACGAACAAACCGGAGAGTATTTTACGATTTCTGTTATGCAAATTAAACTCCCTTGGGTGTTAGAAGATACTTTTCCAAAACCAATAACTGAAAAAATTATTTCAAAGTCAAAAAAAATTTGGAAACTATTTAAAAAGTAAGATTATAAAAAATTATTCTATTTACAAAGTAGAGGTATTCCTAAAGAAAAAGCAGAAGAACTTATTGTATTAGGTTTTATAGATAAATTTAAAAAAGAATTACCAGTAGAATATGCGGTAGAATTAAATCAATTATTAAAACAAAATTTATAAAATAAAAGAATCATCTAAATAGGTGGTTCTTTCATTATTTAATGTATTTGCCTACATACACCACTGTAAGGTATATAGAAACAGTGATTTTTATATCTTCCTGAATTTCTTTGATCATACCAGTAGGTTAAACAATTTTCGTTTCCTGATGGAGCATAAAACCATAATGCATTTGTCGCAGGATGATAGTATTCTCCTCTTAAAATACGATCAGCAAGCTCTAATTCTTTAGAAGTGGGATTTCCTGCGAATAAAGAAGAGTTAACGCCGGTAAATCCTCCTGGAGATTGATAGACAACATCAGTTATAGTTCTGATGTTTTTAAATGTTAAGCAATCTGCAAGAGCTCTATTTATTATTACATTTCCAACCATAAGCATACCTAAATTGCCTTCTCCTAGAGCTTCTGCTCTCATTAATTTTGCAAGTAAGGTTCGCTCTTTACTATTATAACTAATTATACTCATAATTATCACCTAAAAAATTATATGAAATATAACAAATTAATAGACAAAAAAATTTTTTTATGCTATAATCAAATTACTAGGGGATTAGTTAAATGGTATAATAATGGTCTCCAAAACCACTGTTGAGAGTTCGATTCTTTCATCCCCTGCCATTTAAAAAATAATAAGTTCTTACTTAATGAGTAAGAATTTTTTAATTTTTAGGTATTTTTATAGAAACGGTTGTACCTTTATTTTTAATAGAGTAATAATTTATTGTTCCATTATGTAATTTTATTATTTCAGTAGATAATGATACACCTATACCACAGCCTTTTTCTTTTGAAGTATAAAATAATTCAGAGATTTTACTAAGTTCTTCTTCTGTCATTCCTTTACCATTATCTTTTATAATAATTGTTACATTATTTTTATTATTTTTAACACTTATTTCTATTTTACCATCTTTTTCTATAGCTTCATATGAGTTTTTTATCATATTAGTAATTACTTGTTTCAATCTTTTATAATCAGCATTTATATATAATTCATCACATTCTTTGTATATTAAATCTATATTTTTTTCTTTTAATATTAATTTCATAGAATTAATAGAATCTTCAATTAACATATTTAAATCCATTATATCTTTATTTATATTTATTTTAGTATATTCACTAAAGTTATCCATTATATCAAGTGTTCTATCAAGTTCACTTTTTATTATTTCATTATATTTTTTTACTTTTTCTATATCTTTATAATTCATCATAGATAAATAACCTTTACATACTGCGATAGGATTTTTAACTTCATGAGTTATTTTAAATAAAGAGTTTTTTAATGCTTTTTCTTTTTCTAACTCACTTACTAATTTATTATAATTTACTATTTCTTCGCCTTTTTCTAACATTTTAAGTGTGACAATCGATGTTAAGTAAAATATACATAAGTTTAAGAATATTTCAAATATTAATCTATATAAAGATGTTGTACTAGGTATTATATATATTAATTCTATAGATAAAGTTATACCTTTTAGAAATATAAATATATTTAATGCTTTTTCTATTTTGTTTTTATATAAATCAAATAATACAAAGTATACTAAATATTCACAAAATAAAAAGAAGATTGAAAAATGATAGAAGTAAGTATAATAAATAATTATAATTAAGGATACTATAATAGAAGATATATTTCTTTTTTTTAGATAAAGTATAATAAGAGGAAGATTTAAAAAGAATATTGTTCCTATACTTTTATTATATAAACTATATTTAATAATTGGATACATCATAGATATACATATAATATCAAGTAGTTTATTTTTAGAAGATTGTTTTATATCTTTACTATATAAAACAAATATTAAATAAATAGAAACTAAAAATAATATAAATATAACATTAATTAATGTTGTGTCAAAAAACGACATATTATCACCCTTTTATATAATAAATGATAACTATGTCGTAATTTGTCGAACTTTGTAGATTTATTTAATTTCATCAATATATTTTTTTAAGTTAGAACTTTTTGGACCTAGAATTATTTTTAATTGATTTTCCATTTCTACTATTCCAGATGCTCCAAGTTCTATAATTGCTTCTTTATCTACTTTGTTTATATCATGAAGTGTTACAATAAATCTTGATAAGTTAACTTCTGTATCAATAATATTTTCTTTGCCACCTAGATATTCAACTAATTTATTTAGTTCTAAATGAACATCTTTTTTATTTAATTTGATTATAGCAAGAAGTATAATAATAAAAAATACTATTAATATTATATATTCTAATTTCATAAAATCACCTATTACAAGTATACATCAAAAAAAAACAAAAATAAATATATAAATTAATATTTTAAAATCTTGTTTTTTTTGTTATAATAAATATATAAAATAAGGGAGGATAAATATGATTAATGTAACTAGTGAAATTAAACCATTAAAAAAAGTATTACTTCATAGACCAGGTAAAGAATTATTAAATTTAACACCAGATTCATTATCTAGATTGTTATTTGATGATATACCATATTTACCTGATGCAATAAAAGAACATGAACAGTTTGTTTCTATTTTAAAAGAAAATGGAGTAGAAGTACTATTTTTAGAAGATTTAATGGCTGAAGTATTATCGCTTAATGAAGAAATAAAAGATAAATTCATTAAACAATTTATTTATGAAGCAGGAGTTAGGACTCCAAAATATAGAAGAGCTATGACTAATTTTTTAAATAGTTATTCTAATATGAAAGAATTAGTATTAAAAACTATGGAAGGGGTACAAATTAGAGAACTTAATAAGGAAGAATTAGATGAAAATAAATCTTTAATTGATTTGGTTAGTTTAGATTCAGATTTTCTAGCAGATCCAATGCCTAATTTATACTTTACAAGAGATCCATTTGCAAGTATTGGAAGTGGTGTATCTTTAAATAAAATGTATTCTGTAACAAGAAATAGAGAAACTATATATGCAGAATATATATTTAACTATCATCCTGATTTTAAAGATAAAGTTGATTTATATTATAGTAGATATAATCCATATCATATTGAAGGAGGAGATGTTTTAAACTTAAATGAACATATTCTAGCGGTAGGTATTTCTCAAAGAACTGAAGCCTCTGCGATTGATAAATTATGTATCAATTTATTTAAAGATGAAAAATGTAAGATTGATACTGTTTTAGCATTTGAAATACCATCATCTAGAGCATTTATGCATTTAGATACAGTATTTACTCAAATAGATTATGATAAATTTACATATCATCCTGGAATTATGGGTACTTTAAAAGTATATGAAATAACTGAAGGAGATGATCCAGATTCTGATGAAGATTTAAATGTTAAATTAGTTGAAGATTCACTACAAAATATATTAGAAAAATATTTAGACAGAAAAATAACATTAATTCCTTGTGCTGATGGAGATAAAATAGCATCAGAAAGAGAACAATGGAATGATGGGTCTAATACTCTTGCAATAGCACCAGGTGTTGTAATTGTTTATGATAGAAATAATATTACAAACGAAGTATTAAGGAAAAATGGTATTAAAGTACTTGAAATGCATAGTGCTGAATTATCAAGAGGTAGAGGTGGTCCAAGATGTATGAGTATGCCACTAGAAAGAGAGGAATAATATGCTTGAAAGTTTAAAAGGTCGTGATTTTCTTAAATTATTAGATTATAGTAAAGATGAAATATTATATTTAATATCTTTAGCAGAAGATTTTAAGAAAAAGAAAGAAGAGGGTATAGAACATAAATATTTAAAAGGAAAAAATGTTGCATTATTATTTGAAAAAGATTCTACTAGAACTAGATGTTCTTTTGAAGTAGCAAGTTATGATTTAGGAATGCATGTTACTTATTTAGGTCCTACTGGTTCTCAAATGGGGAAAAAAGAAAGTATTAAAGATACTGCTAGAGTTCTAGCAGGTATATATGATGGAATAGAATATCGTGGTTTTGATCAATCTATAATAGAAGAATTAGCTAAATATTCTAAAGTTCCAGTATGGAATGGATTAACTAATGAATTTCATCCTACTCAAATGCTTGCAGATATGATGACTATTAAAGAACATTTTGGTTATTTACAAGGTTTAAACTTTGTATTTATGGGAGATGCTAGAAATAATGTAGCAAATTCTCTTATGGTAGTATGTTCTAAACTTGGTTTAAATTATACTTGTATTGCACCAGAATCACTTTTTCCAAATAGAGAACTTGTAAATATATGTAAAGAAGAAGCAAGATTAAACAATAGTACTATTACACTTACTAGTGATGTAGATGAAGGTATTAAAAATGCTAATATAATATATACTGATGTATGGGTTTCTATGGGAGAAGCAGATAGTGTTTGGGAAGAAAGAATTAATTTACTTAAACCATATCAAGTAAATAAAAAAGTAATTGATAGTGCTTCTAAAGATGTAATATTTTTACACTGTCTTCCATCTTTTCATGATTTAAATACTAAAATAGGTAAAGAAATATATGAAAAGTTTGGACTTAAAGAAATGGAAGTTACTGATGAAGTATTTGAAAGTTCTAATTCTAAAGTATTTCTTGAAGCTGAAAATAGAATGCATACTATTAAAGCATTAATGTACGCGACTATGAGGGATAATTAATGAAAATAGTTATTGCTCTAGGAGGAAATGCTTTAGGTAGTACCCCGGAAGAAGAATTAAAAATAGTAAAGGATACTGTTAAAAGCATAGTAAACATTATTAAAGAAGGTAACGATGTAGTAATAACTCATGGTAATGGTCCACAAGTAGGTATGATTAATTTAGCAAGTGAGTATTCTTCAAAAAATGGTATAACTCCTAGTTTTCCTTTTCCAGAATGTAATGCAATGAGTGAAGGATATATTGGTTATCATTTAGAGCAAGCTATAACTAATGAATTAAAAAAACAAGATATTAATAAGAAATGTGTAACAGTAATAACAGAGGTTTTAGTAGATAAAAATGATCCTGCATTTTTAAATCCTACTAAGCCAATTGGAGCTTTTTATACTAAAGAAGAAAGTGTTAAACTTTCTAAAGAAAATAACTATATATATAAAGAGGATTCTGGTAGAGGTTATAGAAGAGTAGTACCTAGTCCAGAACCTATAGATATAATAGAAAAAGATACTATTAAAGAACTAGTTGATAGTGGTAATATAGTTATTGCATGTGGTGGAGGAGGAGTTCCTGTTATAAAAGAAAGAAATAAATATAAGGGAATAGATGCTGTTATAGATAAAGATAAAACTAGTTCATTGCTTGCTACTTATTTAGAGGCTGATGCTTTATTAATATTAACTACAGTAGATAAAGTTTGTTTAAACTATGGAAAAGATAATGAGATTAAATTAGATAGTTTAACTATTAATGATATAAATAAATATATTAAAAATAATGAATTTGCAAAAGGTTCTATGCTGCCTAAAATAGAAGCTTGTAAGAATTTTACTGATAAAACAGGTAATATTTCTATTATTACGTCGTTATTAAGTGCAATAGATGCTTTAAATGGAGAATCTGGCACTATAATAAAAAAAGAATTAAAGGAGGAAAAAGAAGTGAAAAAAAAGAAGAAAAAAAATAATAAAAAGTTTATGTTATCAGCTTTTACTATTATTTTTATCTTAATTATCTTACTTGGACTAGTTACATACTTTTTACCAGTAGCGCAGTTTGATGGCGATGTTATTGTAAATGGTAGTGGTGTAATTCGTGCTAAGTTAAGTGACATTTTGCTTGCACCTATACAAGGATTTCAAGATGCAGCAGATGTTGGAATATTTATTATAATACTTGGAGGGTTCTTAAAAATAGTAGATAGTACTAATGCATTAAAAACAGGTATTCAAGTATTAGTAAAAAAATTAAAAGGAAAAGAGTTATTATTAATTCCAATTCTAATGTTTATCTTCTCTATTGGAGGCACAACATATGGAATGCTTGAAGAAACAGTTGCATTTTATGCACTACTTGCAGCCACTATGGTAGCAGCAGGAATGGATACAATAGTAGCATCTGCGATAGTACTTCTAGGAGCAGGATCTGGTGTACTTGGTTCTACTATTAATCCGTTTGCAACTGGTGCTGCTATTAGTGCATTACCAGATGGAATACCAGTAAATCAAGGTGGTATTATTGCACTTGGAGTTTGTTTATGGCTTGTATCTTTATTAATTAGTATGTTCTTTGTATTAAGATATGCTAAAAAAGTAAAAGATGATAAAGGATCTACTTTCTTATCAATTAGAGAACAAAAAGAAGTTGAAGCTAAATTTGGTAATGGTAGTGATCCAGAAGTATTAAAAGAAATAAAGAAAGCAAAACTTACTAAAAAACAAAAATTAACATTAATATTATTTGGACTTACATTTGTAATAATGATTATAGGATTTATTCCTTGGGGAGAATTTAATGTTACTATATTTGATAACTTTACTAGTTTCTTAACTGGTGAATCATTTGGTAATTGGTGGTTCTTTGATGCAGCAGTATTATTCTTTGTAATGTCTATAGTAATTGCTTTAATTAATGGAATGAATGAAAAAGAATATGTAGAAACATTTATTATTGGTACATCAGATATATTAAGTGTTGTACTTGTAATTGCAGTAGCACGTGGAGCAAGTATATTAATGCAAACAACTCATTTAGATAATTATATTATCTATAATGCTGCGGAAGCTTTAAAAGGTATGCCTGCTGCTATATATGCACCACTTAACTATTTACTTCATATATTCTTATCAGTACTTGTACCATCATCATCAGGACTTGCAACATTATCTACACCAATTATGGGTCCACTTACTTATACTTTAGGTTATAGTGTTGAAGTAAATACAATGATTTTTGTAGCAGCTAATGGCTTAGTTAACTTAATTACTCCAACATGTGGAGCAATTATGGGTGGCTTAGCACTTGCTAAAGTTGAATATTCTACTTGGTTTAAATGGGCATTTAAAATAGTGCTTACTATTGGACTTGCATCAATGGCAATACTTACACTTGCAATGGTAATATTTTAATAATTTGTAAAAATATCAAAAAGGTACTTGAAATAAGTATCTTTTTTTGATATGATTAATATATAAAATAAAGAAGGAGGATATGTGTAATAAAGTTTACACATTAATTGACAAATGAA
>CAYSEZ010000006.1:0-28270 GCA_964430375.1 uncultured Mycoplasma sp.
TACTTGATTTTTTTTGTTATTTCTTGTACTATTAATATAGTAAAGGAGGATAAGAAAGATGGAACAAAACAATTCAAAAAAAGTTTTATTGTCTGTATTAGGAGTTGCTATCTTAATAGTTGCAGTAGTAGGTATTTCATTTGCTGCTTTAAACTATGATAAAGTTGGTGGAACAAATTCTATTACAACTGGTACTGTAACAATGAGTTTTGCAGAAGTATCTAAAGGTATTGAACTTAATGACGCATTGCCTATTTCTGATAGTAAAGGTAAGTCTTTATCTGGTGATCGCGAGTATTTTGATTTTTCAGTTAGTACTAATGCAAGTGCTGCACTTATAATTAATTATGAAATTAATGTAACTGTTGCTACTGTAACTAATCAATTAGAAGATGAGCAAGTTAAGATTTATCTTGAAAAGAAAAATGCTGCTGGTACTTATGAAGAAGCTGTTGCTCCAGTACTTGTTAGCAATTTAGCAGATTCTAATGGTAGAACTGGTTCTAAAGTATTAAAAACAGTTGCTGTAAATCATACTGGAACTGGTACTTTAACTGATGAATACAGACTTAGAATATGGGTTGATGAAGACGTTAATGCTGATCTTTTATCAAAAAATGAATATCGCTTAACTGTTAACGTTGATGGAAATGCTACTGCACTTGGTGCATAGTAAAGTTATTTTGAATTTATTTTAAATATTATGAAAGGAGATAATTATGCAAGAAAATAATAAGAAAACTTTAATTTTATCAGTATTAGGTGTTTTAGTTTTAATAATTGCAGTAGTGGGAGTATCATTTGCTATGTATAGTTTCTCTGCTACTGGAACACGTGAAAATGTAATCAAAACTGGTACTGCTTCACTTGACTTTAGTGGTGAAGGAAAATGTTCTTTAGAAGAATATGATAATTATAAAGATTGTGAAGAAAATGGTGGTACTTGGACTGGTCCTAACACAATTAGTTTAACTAATGAATATCCAAAAACTACTGAAGAAGGTTTAAAAAATGACCCTGCTACTTTTGATTTAACAGCTGATTATCCTGGAGATATGCTAGTTGATTATGCTTTACAATTTGTTGATTTAAAAGCTGGTAATACTTTAACTGCTGATATGGTTATGGTTCAAGTTGCAAAAACTATTAATGAAACAACAACTTATCCAGTTGGTACTGAAACTACTGGTGTAGCATTAAGTACTTTGGCTACTAAGACTAATACATTAACTGGTTCTGATGGTTATGTATTTGATAGTGGTTCATTTACTCAAAAAGGTACTATTAGTTATGCAGTTAAAGCTTGGGTTAGTGATAATTATACTTTAGCTGTTCAAAATCCAGAATATACTGGTACTTGTTCTATAGCAGAACATACAACTGCTGCTGATTGTGCAACTGCTGGTGGCACTTGGACTCAAACTAAAGCAACTGACTCTGAAACATTCAGTTTTAAAATTAGAGTTGTAGCTGCTCAAAATACTGCAGCATAAGAAATTTATATATTAAAATAGTGTAAATGTACACTATTTTTTTTATTAGTTAAAAAAAATGTTGTTAAAAAACTGGATATTGTGGTATTATAATTATGTAGAGTCTATGAGGTGAGTTATGAATAAAGAACAAAAGGGTGAACTTAATTTAGAAAATCGTGAGATAGCTGATATGGTGGCTGATGAAATATTAGAAGATGATTCTAAATTTGATAAAAAGTTTTTAATATTTTTATTGATTTTTATTATGTTGTTAGTATTTTTGTTATCTAGTGTCTCTTTTGCAATATTTAATTCTTATGATAAAATTTATGGGGACAATGTTATTAATTCTGGATCTGTTTTGTTTTCTTTTGAAGAAGACTCTAATTATATAAGGATTATAAATGCCGTTCCAATTTCTGATGAAACTGGAAAACTATCTCTTGAAGATAACCATTATTTTGATTTCAGAATTTCGGTTGGGTATAGTAAGAAAGCAAAAAGACTTCCAATTTATTATGAAATATCTTTGATTCCTTATACTTCAAATAGTTTATCTTCTTCTTTTGTGAGAGTTTATTTGACTGAAAATGGTAAAGATGTATCATTGTCGAAAGATACAATTGTTAATTTTTCTGATTTAAAAGATAGTAAGATAAGAAGTGGTGCAAAGGTTTTACTTACTAGAAAGGTTTCTGAAAATGTAATTAATGATTATAGACTTCGTTTGTGGCTTTCTGATAAATATGAAATGTCTGATAAGTCTTTAGAATTTAAATGTAAGGTTGCTGTTAATACATATTCTGATTAGAAAGGGGTGAAAATATGAAGAAAACTTTTGATAGAATTGGTAAGATTGTTTCATCTGCTGTGTTTACTTTGCTTATGATTATAATTGTTTTAATTGTGGTTTATATTGTAAGAATTAAATTTTTGGCTAAAGATAATCGTTTAGGAGAAATCAAACTAAATTTTTATACAATACTTACTACTAGTATGGTTCCCACTATTGATGCGGGTGATATTGTTGTAACTTATAAAAATAGTGATAATGTTTATAATGTTGGTGATATAATTACTTTTGTTAGAGATGGAGCTTCTACTACTATAACTCATCGTGTTATTGAAGTTAGTGAATTAAATGGTCAAAGATATTATAGAACTCAAGGAGATCATAATGCATCTGCAGATACTTCTTTAGTACCGGCATCTAATGTTGTTGGTAGAGTTACTTTTAGAATTCCAAAACTTGGATATTTACAACAGTTTTTAGTTACTAAAGTTGGATGGATAACAGTAATAGTTATTCCTTGTATGGGAATTGTTATTTATGATATATTAAAAGCATTTAAGCTTGCTTATGGTAAAACAAGTAATAAAATTAAAGAAACATCAAAAACAAGAGAAGCAAGAGAAAATTTAAAAAGGGTGATTGCAAATGAAGGATAATAGATTAGATAATGATGTTTTTGTTGATGAAATAAGTGCTGATTCTATTATAGTGAATAAGAAAAAAAGTTCTAAAAAGATTATTTTCGTTGTAATATTTTTTATTCTTTTGTCTATTTTGTTAGTTTATATGTTATTTAGACTAGGTTTTATAAGCTTAAATAGTAAACAGTATATAAGTGGTAATTTGTTTGTTGTTCATTCAAATGTTAATTTTGGTGATGAAATTATTTCATTTAATAATTATGATAGTTATGATAGGGCTTTTTCTTATACATTTCATGTAGTTAACAACAATAATAATGAGTATATGTATGAAGTAAAGTTGAGGCCTATTGATTATGAGAAAAGTAGTAGTATATTTTATGCAATTATAAAAGATGAAGTTGTTTTATTTAAAGGTGAAATAGATAGTAGTGATTCAATTGTTTTAATAACACAAAATATTTTACCTGATAAAACCGATAATTATGAACTTAGATTGTGGTCTAATGATGTAAATGAAAAACTACAATTTAAGATAGATGTTGAAAAATAGGAGGAGAAAATATGAAAAGTGTTTTAAAAGAATTTTGTGAATTATTTGGGTATTGTGTTTTGGTTGTTTGCTTCTTGTTTGCTTCTTATTTGCTTCTTATTAATTTTTATCATTATAAGGAACTAAATAAGACAGTTGATAGAAATTTTGCTTCTGAAAATTTATATTCGTCTGTTAAAACTACAATTGAAGAAGCTAAAGAAAATGTTAAATCTGTTAATGCTTCTGGAAACTCTAATAAAGAGTCAGGTGCCAGTTTGATTAAGACGGGATTTGATACTTGTATAACTGCTTTAGAAAATAGTAATTTTTATAAGCTTAGTGAAAAGAATAGTTTTAGTGAGAAAGATATTTATGATACTAATAAGGAAATGTATAATACTATAAATAATAAATGTTTATTTTATATTCCTTATTACATAGAAGGCGCTAATAAGACTTATAATGTTGGTTCTTCATATGAAAAAGAATTAAAGAGTGATATTTTATTTGTTAAAGATAAAGTTGGTAGTTATTCTGATTATTTGTATACTAAGTCTTTAGGAAATAGCTCTTATAAATATAGTACAAGTATTTCTACTTCTACTATATATAATGATTTAGAAAAAAACATTAACTTAACAATTTATAATTATCGTGAGTTGGCTAATGCTGTTTTAGAACTTTCTTCATGGTATGTTGATGAATTTGGAGGTGTTAGATAATGAAAGTATTTTTTTCTAGACTTTTAGGTTTTTTAAAGTATATATTATTAGTTGTATCTTTTGCTTTAGTTTTTTATGGTATTATTGTTACTTATAAAAGATTAGATAAAAGTATAATAGAGGCTTTACCTATTTTTATTCCATTTTTTGTACTATTTGTAGTTTATATTATTAATTTATTTATTAAAAGTAATATTATAAGGGATAATCTATTATATAATGCAGTTTCTATTGTAGCATTTGCAGGAATTATACTTGTTTGTTTAAGAGCTAAATTTGATACTAATATGGTTTTATATTATAAATATGCAATAGATTTTAATCCGGCATATTTTGCTGATAATTTATCTGTTATTCAAATGATGATTTATACTTTGGCTGGTTCTAATTTGCTTTTAATGTTGTCTACTTTGTTTGATTCTAATAAAGTTAAAAAAACTTTAGTAAAAAATGATACCAAGAAAGAAGATGAAGACTAGTTTTCATCTTTTTTAACAGGTGGTTTTATGTATAATGATTTTAAATTTAAGAAGAAATATGGTCAAAACTTTTTAGTTGATTCTAATATAGTTAACAAAATTGTTAATACTATCGATATTAGTAAAAATAATTTGGTTATAGAGATTGGTTGTGGAGATGGTAAATTAACTAAGAAGTTATGTGAGGCTTTTGATTTTGTTTTAGGATATGAAATTGATTTAGATGTTAAAGATATGTTATATAACAATTTAAATGGGTTTAATAATTGTAATATAGTATTTGATGATTTTTTAAAGTGTGATATAGTTAGTGATGTAAATAAGTATAAGTACGATAATTTGTATGTAGTAGGAAATTTACCTTATTATATTACTACTCCGATCATTGAAAAATTGGTTTTAAGCGGTATTGGTTTTAATTCTATGACTTTTATGGTTCAAAAGGAAGTTGGAGATAGAATTAGTGCTAGTGTGGGTTCTAGAGAATATAGTTCTCTTACTGTATTTTTAAATTATTTTTATGATATTAAGAAAGAATTTATTGTTAGTCGTAATTCATTTATACCTCGTCCTAATGTTGATAGTATGATTGTTTCTTTTAAGAAGAAAGATAGTTTATATGAATTAAAGGATAGAGAGTTGTTTTTTAAAATAGTTAGGGATAGTTTTAGGTTTAAAAGAAAGACATTAAAGAATAATTTGGGATCCTACGATTTGGATAAGATAAGCAAAGTGCTTTCTAAGTATGATTTTGATTTAAGCGTTAGAGCAGAACAGTTATCTTTGATTATTTTTTGTGAGATTGCTAATAGCTTAGTAGAATAGTTATAATATATTTTGTTTTATGGCATATAATTTTGTGGAGGGATTATATGCTTTTTAATATTGGTGATTTAGTTACTAGGAAGTCTCATAATCATGATATGGTTTTTAAGATTATTAATGTTACTAGTGATAAAGTTATTTTAAAGGGGTTAAATATTAGGTTAGTCGCAGATGCTTATGTTGATGATTTAACTTTATGTGAAGGTTGTGATAATGATTATATTGAAGGGGATAATGATTTATTAGACAGGATGGCTAGTTTTAGAAATCTTGATCGTGATGAGTATTTTTATTTACCCGGGAAGATACTTCATATTGATGCTGATAAAGATTATTTGGATAGGTGTATGAGGTTATATAAGGAAATGAATATTTTATCTTATGGTATTGTACTTAAAGAAGAAGATATTGCTCGTGATATAGAAAAGTATTTGGTAGATGTAAAGCCTGATATACTTGTTATTACTGGTCACGATGCTTTTTATGATAAGAATAATACTAATTATACTGATATGAATAATTATAAGAATAGTTCTAATTTTGCAAAGGCTGTGATGAGTGCTAGAGGGTATGAAAAAGATCACGAGAAACTTGTTATTATATCTGGTGCTTGTCAATCTAATTATGAGGAGTTAATTAAAGCTGGTTCTAATTTTGCTTCTAGTCCAAAAAGAATAAATATTCACGCGTTAGATCCTGCGATTGTAGCATCAAGTATTAGTTTATCTAATAAGAATACTCCGATTGATTTAATTAATATACTTAATAAAACAAAGTATGGTAAAGACGGGGTTGGAGGTATTATTACTAATGGTACTATGTATGTGGGGTATCCTAGATGAGTATAGAGAAGATTAAAAATTTTATAACCCAGAATATGAATAAGTCTATTAAATTTAAGTATAATGGGAGTAGAAATCAGATAGAGGAATTTACTGGAGAGGTAGTTGGTGTTTATAAGTTTGTCTTTATTATTAAGGTAGATGGGATGCCTTTTACTAAGTCTTTTTCTTATGCAGATGTTTTAACTAAAAATTTAGAGTTAACTTTACAGTAAAATATTGTAAATTGTATTGATTTTTTTGTTTGATTAATATAGAATATTATTAGAAGCAGTTTGCTTTTTAAAAGGAGGACAGTAGATGAAAATAACATCAGTAAATGTGCGTAAAATTGAAAAAGAAGGATCACGCATGAAAGGAATTGCATCAGTTTTAATTGATGATTGTTTTGCAGTTCATGATATTCGTATTATTGAAGGAGATAATGGCTTATTTATAGCAATGCCTAGCAGAAAAACTGCGACAGGTGGATATCGTGATATAGCACATCCAATTAATCCTGAAACTCGCACAATGTTTGAAGAAACTATTTTAGAAGCATATAAAACTGCAGAATAATTTAGTTTGAAAAAATACATAATTTGTTTTATGTATTTTTTTTGGTTTTATTCATATATTTAAGTGGAGGGATATAATGGATAAAACAATGGATAGTATAAGTTTGAATCACGGTATAAGTATTAATGAAAGAAAGAGTATTTATATAACTGGAGTTTTAAAAATAGATAGTTTTGATGATGAAGAGTTTTTACTTGAAACTAATATGGGATATTTAGTTATTAAGGGGGAAGGACTTGAACTTTTAAGACTTGATACAAAAGATGGTATTGTTTCTATAAAAGGCGTTATTATAAGTTTATGTTATATGGAAAATTTGAAGAAACAAAGTAAACAAAGTGGTTTATTTGATAAGTTGTTTAAATGATTTTATCTAAACAGATTTATTCTTTTTTGTTTTCTTTTGTATTTGGGGTAGTGTATTATTTTTTATTTATTATATTTAAGAGGTATTTGTTATATTCTAATTTATTTTTAAGGATATTATTTAATTTAATATTTATGTTTTTGTGTTTATCTTTATATTTGATTTTAATTATTATAATTAATAAGGGAATAATTAGTTATGTATTTTTTATATTTTATATACTTGGTATTTTGTTTGGAAAAAGATTATTTACATATATTAAGTGTAAACTTTAATCTTTTTTTGTCGTAATTATTGACTTGTTATTTATTTTTGATACAATGATTTTAAGGAGTAATGTATATGAAAAGTAATAAAAAGAAGACAAAGAGGGTTATTTTATTTACTATTGTTTGTACTTTGATTAATGGATATATTATTTTTTCTGTTGCTTCTGTGTTTAAAGATGTGAAAATGAAACAGCAAGAGAGGGAAGAACTTACTTTAAAGTTAGAGGAAATAAAAGAGGAAACGGAAAGTTTAAAAGTTGAGGCTAATAAACTTCAGGATAAAGAGTATATTGGTAAGTATGCTAGAGAAAAGTTTTTATATTCTGGTGAAGATGAATATATACTTAAAATTAAATAACATTAGGTTGTTATTTTTTTCTTAATTTACTTGATTTTTTTTATATTTTATATTAATATACTATAAAAAGAGAGGTATGTATGAGGGAATCTATTAATTATATAAATGAAAATTTAAAAGATGGTGATGTTGTTGTAGTTGGGTGTTCTGGTGGACCTGATTCTATGGCTTTGCTTCATCTTTTGTTAAATTATAGAAAAGAACATAATATATATATTGTTTGTGCTCATGTTAATCATAATGTAAGACGTGAAAGTAAAGATGAGGCTATATTTGTTAGTGATTACTGTAAGAAGAATAATGTTGTGTTTGAGAGTATGACTATTCTTAAGTATGGTGATGATAATTTTGAAAATGAGGCTAGAAATATTAGGTATAATTTTTTTGATAGTTTAATTGAGAAGTATGGTGCTAAATATTTGATGACTGCTCATCATGGTGATGATTTAGTAGAAACTATATTAATGAGAATAGTAAGGGGTTCTACTTTATCTGGTTATAGTGGTTTTTCTTCTTGTACAGTTAAAGATAATTATACTTTACTTAGGCCACTTGTTTATTCTACAAAGAGTGAGATTTTAGAGTATAATAAGAAATATAAGATACCTTATGTAATTGATAAAACTAATTTTGATGATATTCATACTAGAAATAGATATAGGAAAAATGTACTACCTTTTTTGAAGAAGGAAGATAAGAATGTACATTTAAAATTTATTAAATATAGTAATACTTTATCTTCTTATGTAAAGTATATTGATAATTTAGTTAATGATATATATGTAGATGTTATTAATGATGGTAAGATTAATATAGATAAGTTTAAGATGCAAGATGAGTTAATTCAAGATAGAATTATTTATAAGATGTTACTTAATTTTTATCAGGATGATTTGTTTTTAATTACTGATATACACGTTAATTTAGTAAGAAAGATTATATATAGTAGAAAGGCAAATACTTTTGTTTATTTACCAAATAATGTAAAGGCTATTAAGAGTTATAATGAGTTTTATGTTATTCGTGAGACTGAACTTTTGGATAGTTATGAAATAGAACTTAATGATATAGTATATTTACCTAATGGTAAAAATATAAAGAAAGTGGAAGAACAAGTAAATAATTCTAATTATTATTGTAGACTTAATTTTTCAGATGTTACTTTTCCTTTAATTGTTAGAACTAGAAAAAGTGGAGATAAGATGTATGTTAAAGGGTTAAAAGGGTCTAAAAAGGTTAAGGATATATTTATAGATAGTAAGATTTCTACAAGGGAAAGAATGCTTTGGCCGGTTGTTACTGACTCTAAAGGAGAGATTGTTTGGGTTCCTGGTTTAAAAAAAAGTAAGTTTGATATTCCAAAAAGTAAAAAGTGTGATATAATACTTAAGTATTATTAAGAAGGAGGAAATTATGAAGAAAAAAAGTTTAGGTAAGAGTTTAGTTTCTTATTTAGTTATGTTAGTACTTTTAGTTGGTGTTTACTTTTTATATGTAGCGCTTAATGTAAAGGTAAATAAATTTACTTATGATGAGTTTATAAATGTTTTAAATAGTAATAAAATTACAGAACTTGAGATTACCCCTAGAGATTCTGCGAAAGTGTATGAGATAGAGGGAAAACTTAATGATTATAAGGATAATGAGTATTTTACTTTGAGTGTTCCTTTATCAGATAGTGTTTTATCTAATATACTTGAAAAGGATAATTTTAAAGTAGTTGTTAATAAAGATCCAGGTTCAAGTTCATTTTGGGCTATTGTAATTAATTATGTACCACTTCTTTTATTAGTAGGTTTTGCTTTCTTTTTCTTAAGTAAGCAAGTTGGTGGTACTAATAAGTCATTTGATTTTGGAAAGAGTAAGGCAAAATTACATAGTGATAAAGATAAGGTTACATTTGATGATGTGGCTGGTCTTGTTGAAGAAAAATATGAGGTTAAAGAACTTATTGATTTTTTAAAGAATCCAAAGAAATTCCAAAAACTTGGGGCTAGAATTCCAAAGGGAATATTATTAGTAGGTCCTCCTGGAACTGGTAAGACTCTTCTTGCTAAAGCAGTTGCAGGTGAGGCTAATGTACCATTTTATTACATAAGTGGTTCTGATTTTGTGGAACTTTTTGTAGGTGTTGGTGCAAGTCGTGTTAGAGATATGTTTAAACAGGCTAAACAAACTGCGCCTTGTCTTATATTTATTGATGAGATAGATGCAGTAGGTCGTCAAAGAGGTACTGGTCTTGGTGGTGGACACGATGAAAGAGAACAAACATTAAATCAATTACTTACTGAGATGGATGGATTTGGTGCAAATGAGGGAATTATTATAATTGCTGCGACAAATAGACCTGATGTACTTGATCCTGCTCTTTTAAGACCTGGTAGATTTGATAGACAAGTTACTGTTTCTTTACCTGATGTTAAGGAAAGGGAAGCTATTCTTGGAGTGCATGCTAAAAACAAGATTTTAGGACCTGATGTAACTTTAAATTATTTAGCTCAAAGAACTTCTGGTTTTTCTGGAGCTGATTTAGAGAATTTACTTAATGAGGCAGCACTTCTTGCTGTAAGAAGAAATAAGGATGAAATTACTATGTCTGAAATAGATGAGGCACACGATAGAGTATTAATGGGTCCTGCTAAAGCATCTAGAAAGATTAGTGATAATGATAAGAAGATTACTGCATATCACGAGGCTGGACACGTAGTTGTTGGTTTAAAACTTGAGAAGTCTAATATAGTTCAAAAGGTTACTATTATTCCACGTGGTATGGCTGGAGGTTATACAAATATTCAAAGTGAAGAGGAAAAGGCACATACTACTAAAACTGAACTTATTGAAACAATATCTACTTTACTTGCAGGTAGAGTAGCAGAAGAGCTAGTATTTAATGAAATAACTACTGGTGCTTCAAATGATATTGAAAGGGCAACTAAAATAGCACGTGCTATGGTTACTGAATATGGTATGAGTGAACTTGGTCCAATGCAACTTGAAAGAAATGAATCAAGTGTATTCTTGGGTAGAGATTATAATAAGTCAAGAAACTTCTCTGATCAAGTAGCGTTTGAAATTGATCAACAAATAAGAAAGATTATAGATGAGTGTTATAAGAAGACTGAAGAAGTAATTAAAGAGAATATGAAACTTGTTGATTTAATTGCAGAAGAGTTAGTAAAACACGAAACTTTAACAAAGGAACAAATTGATTATTTAGTAGAACACGGTAAGATGATGGATGAAGATTATGATTCTATGAATCTAGAGCAACTTAAGTTTACTGCGAAAGAAAGAGGTATTAAGGGTTATACTAAAATGAGTGAAGATGAACTTCGTGAGGTTTTGAGTAAAAAAGAAGAAAAATAAGTATGTAAATGAATATGTAAATTTTGGTTTATGTATTCTTTTTTTTATGTTTTTATGTTTTTATGTTAAACTTTTAGTTATTCGTTGCGATTTTAGTAATGGTGTGCTATAATTTAGAAGAAAAGTTTATTGGTTCGCGAAATTTACAAGACCTATTTTAAACTATTTAGGGAGGTAGTTATGGATAATTATGAAATAGTAAATGATGAGGTAATTTTATTAGAAGATGTTGTATATTATAATAATGTGAAAGATAAATTAGATTTAATTTTAACTTCTAAAAAGATGATTTTAGAAAAAAGTAAGGCTAAACAAAAAAGAGTAAAAGAATTAGTTTTGGTAATTATTTTAAAAGATATTAAGATTTATAATAAAAAGATACAAGTTACTCAAAAAGGAAATGTAGTATTTATCCAGACTATAAATGAAAATATTAAACTATCTTTTGATGGAATAGATGGAATACTTAAAGCTAATAAGTTTGTTACAAAAGCAATTGATGCTGTTACGGATACAACGGTAGTAGAAAGAAGTACTAATAAAATTAAAGGTGCAATTGATACTGTGGATGATATTTTAGGTATTGATACGAGAGGAACATTAAGAGGAACTTTAGAAAATGGTGTTGCTAGTACTTTATTAAAGGGAATTAAGAAATTTAAGTGATATGTAAAGAATATGTAAATTTTGGTTTATGTATTCTTTTTTTAAATTTTATATGTTATACTTTAAGTGTTAGGTGGTGATAAAAATGTATGATAGTAGTGTTGATGGATTATTAGGACTTATGTTAGGTATGGGAACATTTGTAATTATTATTGGTTTAGCATTTGCAGTTTTTTCTATAATTGTAATGTGGAAATTATTTGAAAAAGCAGGTAAAGAAGGATGGAAATCATTAATTCCTGTTTATAATGTAATTACTTTATTAGAAATTGTTGGTTTAAACTGGTATTATATCTTTCTATATTGTGTAACTTTTATACCTAAAGTTGGTGGTTTACTTAGTTTGTTCTTTACTTTTGTAGTTATGGTAAAACTTGCTAAATCATTTGGTAAAGATGTTGGTTTTGGAGTAGGACTTACATTTCTTTCTATAGTATTTGAAGCAATACTTGCATTTGATAAGACTATTAATTATGAAGGACCAGCATGTAATGGAAATATAGATTTTAATAATTTGTTTTAATGAAATATTATTGTGCTAGGCAATTTATATTAGATAAGTTGTCTAGTTTTTTTGTGTGAAGTTTTTGTTTACTTACTTTGTAAAATGGTTTATAATATTTTTATTATTTGATTTGGGTGGTTGTATGAAAATAGGAAATATAGAAATAAAAGGAAAGGTTGCACTTGCTCCGATGGCTGGGATTAGTAATCCTGCTTATATGAAGATTCTTGAAGAGATGGGATGTGCTTATGCTGTTACGGAATTAATTAGTTCTGAAGCAATAGTTAGAGATAATAAAAAAACTTTTGATATGTTAAACGGAATTGATACGTTAAATATTCCTGTTGCTATTCAATTATTTGGCTCTGATTCTTTAGTGATGGCGGAGGCTGCTAGAAGAGTTTGTGATAGATTTAAAAACGTAATTATAGATATAAATATGGGTTGTCCTGTTCCTAAAGTAACTGTACGTTCTAAAAGTGGTTCTTATCTTTTAAAGGATGTAGAAAAAGTTAAGGAAATGGTAAGTGCTGTAGTAAATGTAGTGGATGTTCCTGTAACTGTTAAGATAAGAAGTGGTTGGGATAGTGATAGCATTAATGCAGTAGAAGTTTCTAAAGCAATAGAAGAAGCTGGAGGAAGCGCGATATGTATTCATCCTAGAACTAGGAGTCAAGGTTATACTGGTAAAGCGGATTGGAATATTATAAAAGAAGTAAAAGAGGCAGTTAATATTCCTGTAATTGGTAATGGTGATATTAAAACTTGTTATGATGCAGAAAAGATGCTTAATGAAACAGGATGTGATATGATTATGATAGGCAGGGCATTACTTGGTAATCCTTGGCTAGTTAAAGAGGTAAATTCTTATTTGGAAAATGGAGTTATTATAGATAGACCTAGTAATAAAGAAAAAGTTGATATGTGTTTAAAACATTTTGATAATTTGCTTAAGTTTCATCCAGAAAAACAAGCAGTTTTAGAGATTAGAAATCATATTTCTTGGTATCTTAAGGGTATAAATGGTTCTAATGAGGTTAAAAATATGATATATAAAACAAAAAATAAGGAAGAAATTAAAAAATTATTAGTAGATTTTAGAAAAGTATGTTAAACTAATATTAATTAAAGAAGGAAGTGAAAGAAATGGAAAGAAATTTTACAGAACAAGAATTGGTAAGAAGAGAAAAGGCAGTGAAAATTGCTGAAATGGGTATTGATCCTTTTGGACATAGGTTTGATAGGACTCATTTATCTAATGAAATTAGGGAAGAGTTTGATAAGTATACACACGATGAATTAGAGGAAATGGATAGTAAGGTTACTATTGCAGGTAGAATAATGTTTATTAGAAAAATGGGAAAGGCTTCATTTTTTAGTATTCAAGATAAAAATGGTAAGATGCAGGTTTATATTTCTATTAATGATATTGGTGAGGAATCTTATGATTTATTTAAGAGTGCAGATATTGGAGATATAGTTGGTGTTACTGGAAAGGTTATGAAAACTAAAACTGGGGAACTAACTGTTAAGTGTTTAGAGTATACTCATTTGGTTAAGGCTTTGAGACCTTTACCTGAGAAATTTCATGGTCTTACTGATATAGAAGAACGTTATAGAAGAAGATATGTTGATTTAATAATGAATGATGATTCTAAAAAGAATGCGTTTTTAAGACCTAGAATTATTAGATGTATTCAAAATTATATGGATGGATTAGGTTTTGTTGAGGTTGAAACTCCTGTTTTAACTACTTTGCTTACTGGTGCAAGTGCTAGACCTTTTATTACACATCATAATACTCAGGATATAGATATGTATCTTAGAATTGCTTTAGAACTTCCTTTAAAAAGACTTTTAGTAGGGGGTATGGAAGCAGTTTATGAAATTGGTAGAACATTTAGAAATGAAGGAATGGATCCTAGACATAATCCTGAATTTACTCTTATGGAAGCATATCTTGCTTATTCTGATTTAGAAGGAATGATGGATATGACTGAGGGTATGTTTACTACTATTGCTAGAGATGTAATTGGTAAGATGACTTATAATTGGTGTGGTAATGAAATAAATTTAGAAGGTCCTTGGAAAAGAATTAGTATGGTAGATTCTATTAAGGAAGTTACTGGTATTGATTTTAAGAAGGATATGAGTTTAGAAGAGGCTTTAAAACTTGCTGAAGAACATCATATTGAAGTAGAAGAACATGAAAAGAGTTTTGGGCATATAGTTAATTTATTCTTTGAAAAATATGTTGAAGATACTTTAATTCAACCAACTTTCTTATATGGTCATCCTATTGAAATTAGTCCTTTAACTAAAAAGAATCCAGAAGATCCTAGGTTTGTTGATAGATTTGAGTTATTTATAGGTGGTAAGGAATTTGCTAATGCTTATACTGAACTTAATGATCCGATTGATCAGTTAGAAAGATTTGAAAATCAGATTAAGGAAAGAGATTTAGGTAATGATGAGGCTAATGATATTGATATGGACTTTGTTGAGGCTTTAGAATATGGTATGCCTCCGGCTGGTGGAATTGGATATGGAATTGATAGATTGTGTATGCTATTTACTGAATCTGAGTCTATTCGTGATGTAATTTTATTTCCTACAATGAAGAGTAGAGATTAAATTTATTAGAAAAGTGCTAGAAAATAGCATTTTTTTTAATTTTTTCTTTATTTTTTGGTATAAAAGTGTAATAATTATATATAGGAGGGATAAAATGAAGAAAAACAATTTATTTAAAGTAATTGGGATAGTAATTTTAGGTTACGTAGCATTAACTTGGCTTGTTCCAATTATAGCTAATATTTTTGGTGTAACTGAAACATTAGATTATCAAGTTGGACTTGTTTCAGGTGGTTTAAAACTTGTTGAAACTGTATCGGGTTTTGCTTATAATTTAGTGTTTATATTGCTAGTTGGTGGTTTTTATGCTATTTTAGAAGCTACTGGAATGTATGAAAAATCACTTAGTTTAATAGTGAGTAAAATGAAAGGAAAAGAAAAGATCTTCCTAATTGTTATAATGGTGTTAATGGCTATTATATCATCTGTAACTGGGCTTGATTTAGCACTTCTTATTGTGTTCCCATTTATTATTTCATTGATTTTAATGATGGGTTATGATAAACTTGTTGCTCTTTCTGCGACATTTGGTGCTACTATAATAGGTATGTATGGTTCTACTTATGCTTCATCTATTTATAGTGTTTTAAACATGATGATATCTGTTGATTATTCTGTTTCATTATTATCAAAAGTTATTTTATTTGTTTTAGGACTTGGTTTACTTATTGCTTTTGTATTAATTTATATTAATAGTATTGAGAGAACTAAGAAAAATGAGTCTAAAAAGAATGATAAAAAAACTGTTAAAGTAGCTGTTGCTGTAACAGATGATACAAATAAAACAAAAAATGTATGGCCATTGTATGTTATTTTGGGAGTATTATTTTTAATATTTATATTAGGTACAACAAGTTGGGCTGATATATTTGGATTTAATTGGTTTGATACAGTTTATGAAAAGATTATGGGATGGACTATTGGAGATTTTGCTTTAGTTGAGAAAGTTTTTGGAGGAATACCTGCTTTTGGTAATTGGGGTATGTATACTTCTTCAAACGCTTATAATCTTTATAGATTCCAATATTATTCTCTTTTAATAATTTTTGCTTCTGCTATTTTATGTATAGTTTATAGAATTGGACTTGATGATGCATTTGATGCATTTGCGAAAGGAATTAAAGAGTATATTGTACCGACATTACTTGCATTTTTAGCATATTTTGTCTTTGTACTTACTTATTATTATCCTATTTTAAGTTATTTAACAGGATTAATAGATGGTATTACAAGTTCATTTAATGTTGCTATCACTGGGATATCTTCATTAATTAGTAGTTTCTTCTATTCAGATTTCTACTATTATGCAGGTTATGTTATATATGGTGCTGCAACAACACTTGAAGATACTAGTTTATTACCACTTGTTTCAATTATTTATACTAATTTATATGGTCTTGTTATGTTAATTGCTCCGACAAGTGTACTTTTACTTGCTTCGCTTTCTATTACTGAAGTAAGTTATAAAACTTGGTTTAAGTTTATTTGGAAATTGTTTTTATCATTATTAATTGTTTCATTTATAGTTTTTGTTATAATGTTATTAATTTAATAATGATAATATGTAAAGATGCCTATTTGGTATCTTTTTTGATGAATGTAAGTATTTTTAATTATAGTGTTATTGAAATTTATTTATGATAGAGTTTATTAACTTTTTTAGTCTTTTTTTGTTGTTTTTGATGAAGTATTATATCTTTGGTTTATACATAAAATAATAGTGGAGGGAGATATATGTTTTCAAAGTTTGATGAAGATGCTAAAAAAGTATTAAATAATATGAAAGAAGAAATGCAGGAATTACATCATCCTTATATAGGAAGTGAACATTTATTTTTATCTATTCTTAAGTATGGTAATACTTCAAATGTAAAGAAGGTTTTAAAATATATTACTTATGATAAATTTAAGGATGAGTTAATTAAAGTAGTAGGTATTGGTAATAGTAATAATAGTTTTTATTTGTATACTCCTTTACTTCGTAATATTTTAGAGAGTGCTAGTGGTGATTTTGGTGATGATGATAATTCTTTGGTTGGAGTTGATGAACTTTTATTTTCTTTGTTTGATGAAGGAGAAGGTGTTGCTATTCGTATTTTACTTGGTATGAATATAGATGTAGATGATATATATGATAGTTTAAGTGTTGCTCCTCTTAATAGTAAAAGTGCTAAATTATCTATTTTAAATTATGGCGTTTTATTAAATGAAAAGTATAAAAATGGAGAAATAGATCCAGTTATTGGAAGAGAAGATGAGACTAATAGAGTTATTGAAATTCTTTGTAGACGTACTAAAAATAATCCTTTGTTAATTGGAGATGCTGGTGTTGGTAAGACTGCGATTGTTGAAAATTTAGCTAGACTTATTGAAGAGAGGAAAGTGCCTTCTTCTTTACTTAATAAAAAGATTATATCTGTTTCTATGGCTTCTTTGGTTGCAGGTACTAAGTATCGTGGTGAGTTTGAAGAAAGAATAGGAAAGCTTTTAAGTGAACTTGAGGAGAACTCTGATATTATATTATTTATAGATGAGATACATACTTTGGTTGGAGCAGGTGGTGCAGAGGGAGCGATTGATGCTTCTAATATTTTTAAGCCTGCTCTTGCACGTGGAAAGATTAAGGTAATTGGTGCTACTACAACGAGTGAATACAAAAAGTTTATCGAAGAAGATAAGGCTTTATGTCGTAGGTTTCAAACTGTTAATATTGGAGAACCTAGTTTAGAAGTTGTTAGGGATATATTAGTTAGACTTAGGCCTATATATGAAGATTTTCATAAAGTTAAAATAAGTGATGAGGTAATAGATAATATTTTATATTTATCTAATAAGTATATTTATGATAGGAAGATGCCTGATAAAGCAATTGATGTACTTGATGAGGTATGTTCTCTTACTAGAGTGTCTGATATTTGTAATTTTTCTAGTATTGATAAGTTAAATTCTGAAATTGATATGGTTAAACTTAAGAAAAATGACTCTATTTTGTTAAATAAATTTGATGATGCATACAAATATAAGAGGCAAGAAATGTTGCTTGAAAACAAAAAAAGTAAGTATGAGTTAAAAAATAGTGATATTAGTTATAAAAATGTAACTTTATTTGACGTAAAGAAGGTTGTGGAAAAGAAATCTAAGATACCTATTTTAGGTGATAATAATTTTATTAATAGTTTTAATGATTTATATGATTTAGTTATTGGACAGAATAGTGCAATTGATGAACTTCTTTTGGTTACTAAAAAGATTAAATATGGTTATAAAAAGGGTAATAAGCCTTATTCGTTTTTGTTTGTTGGTTCTACTGGAACTGGTAAAACTTTTCTTGCAAAGGAGTATGCAAAAAGGATATATGGAGAAGATAATTTTATAAGACTTGATATGACTGAGTTTAGAGAAGAACATTCTATTAGTAAAATTATTGGTACTTCTCCTGGTTATGTTGGTTATAATGATGGTAATAATATTTTTGAAATAGTTAAGGATAAACCTTATTCAGTTATTCTTCTTGATGAAATAGATAAAGCAAGTCCTGATGTAATTAGTTTGTTTTTGCAGATTTTAGATGAAGGTAAGGCTAAAAATTCTAAGGGTGAGGTTATTCGTTTTGATAATACTATTATTATAATGACTTCAAATGTAGGGTTTATGAAAAATAGTGTTGGTTTTAATTCTTCTTTGGAAAAGAGTCAGTTTGATAGTTTAAAACTTTATTTTGGATCAGAGTTTCTAAATAGAATTAATAAGGTTATATATTTTAATAAATTAGATGATTTATCTATTTCTAGGATAGTAGATAATAAACTTAAGTTATTAAAAGATTCTTATAAGAAAACTGGGGTGTCTGTTAAGATAAGCAAGAAAGTGCTTGGTGATATTAAAAGTTTATGTAATTATGATGAGTTTGGAGCAAGGAGAGTTGATATGGTGATTGATTCTAATGTTGAAAGTTTTATAGTAGATGAGATTATGAATGGTAGTTTAAATATTAGTGTTTCAAATATAAGTATGAAGGTTGCATAAACTTTCTTTTTTTTGTATAATAAGAGTGAATTTAGATTGTAATACATATATTTTTATGAGGTGATTAAATGAAATTTTATAATACTTTATCTAAAAAGATTGAGGAGTTTGTACCTAATGATGATGTAGTTAAGATGTATACTTGTGGTCCTACTGTGTATCATTATGCTCATATTGGTAATTTAAGGACTTATATTTTTGAGGATGTTTTAGAAAAAGGACTTGTTTTTTCAGGATATAAAGTAAAGAGAGTTATGAACATTACTGATGTAGGGCATATGGTTAATGATTCTGAAACTGGTAATGATAAGATGATGGAAGGTGCAAAAAGGGAACATAAGACTCCACAAGAAATAGCGGATTTTTATACTGAAGCATTTTTTGAAGATTCTCGTAAGTTAAATATTAAGAGGCCTGAAATAGTAGAAAAGGCAAGTTTACATATTGATGATTATATTAAAGTAATCTCTGTTTTACTTGATAAAGGATATGCTTATAGTTCTTCTGGTAATATTTATTTTGA
This sequence comes from uncultured Mycoplasma sp., assembly GCA_964430375.1. GTDB lineage: Bacteria > Bacillota_I > Bacilli_A > RF39 > UBA660 > HGM10836. The sequence goes on from CAYSEZ010000006.1 coordinate 19,585, forward strand.
TGTTAGCAAGGTTAAAGATTATTATAAGTTATCTGGTAATTTAGAACTTATAGTGGGTGCTCGCGATGATGTAGAATTTGATTCTAATAAGAGAAACCCTTATGATTTTGGACTATGGTTTACTAAATCAAAGTTTGAAGAGCAAGCACAGAAGTGGGATAGTCCTTGGGGAGTAGGTTATCCAGGCTGGCATATTGAGTGTTCTACTTTGGCATATATTTATTTAGGAGAATATCTTGATATACATTGTGGTGGTGTTGATAATATTTTTCCACATCATACTAATGAAATAGCACAAAGTGAAGCTTTTTTAGGTCATAAATGGTGTAATTATTTTATGCATGGCGCTCATCTTAATACTAATAATGGTAAAATGAGTAAATCTAGTGGTGAGTTTTTAACTGTTAGTTTACTTGAAGAAAAAGGTTTTAATCTTTTGGCATATAGGTATTTTTGTTTAGGATCTCATTATAGAAATCAACTTGTATTTTCTTATGAGTCTTTGAAGCAGGCAGAGAATGCTTATAATAAGTTAAAAAGTAAAGTACTTAGTTTAGTAGATGATGGGGATATAGATAATGATAAGGTAACTTTATATAAGGATAAGTTTATTAATGAAATAGGAAGTGACCTAAATACTTCAAATATGCTTTCTTTAGTTTATGAAGTATTAAAGGATAAGGAGTTAAATTCTTCTAGTAAGAGGGAAATAATTAGATTATATGATGAAGTTTTATCACTTGATTTATTAAAAGAAGAGAAATGTAAATTTTCTATTAGTGAGGAAGAAATATTAAGTAAAATAGAAGAGAGAAATAATTATAAGAAAGATAAAAACTTTGTAGAGGCAGATAGAATAAGGGATGAACTTTTAGAAATTGGTATTAAGCTTATTGATACTAAAGATGGTACAAAGTATGAGTGTAGGTGAGTTATGATATATTATATAGTTTTTGGTTTAATATTTGGTTTTTGTTTAGTTATTAATTTAGTTATTAAAGGACGCATGAATAAGTATTTTGATGTTAAAACTAATATAAGTGGTTTTGAAGTTATTAAGAAATATTTAAAGGGTACTAAAATGGAAGATGTTTATGTAGTTACTACAAAGGAATCAGTTAGTAATTATTATGATATAGGTAATAAAGCAATTAAACTTTCTGAATTTACTTTTAATGAGGAAGATGTGGTTAATAATAGTTTAGCTATTTTAGTAGCAAGTGATACAATTAGTGATAATAAGTTTATTAGGTTATGGAATAAGTTTTATAAGTATTTTAATTATATTATTAGGCTTTGTTATTTATTAATTATTCTTTGTTTTTTGATTAAAGAGGTACAGTTTTGTTATGCTTCTATTGTAGTGTATACTGTTTTGTTTGTTTTATCTTTAATATATTTTATATGTGTTAATAAAGAGGTTAGTAATATAAAGAAAAGATTAGATAAGTTAAAATTAAATAAGGAAATAGAAAAAGTTATAGATGTGCTTAAGTATAGAAGTTTTTCTTTATTTATTGAGACTTTGTTTATGTTTTAGGTGAGTTATGGATGGTAGTATTTTAAAGTATGCTTATTTAGGGGATGCAATATATGAAGTTTATGTTAGAAAGTATTTAATAAGTAAGAATATCGTTAAGTTAAAAGAGTTACAAGAGGAGTCTTTAAAGTTTGTTACGGCGAAAAGGCAGGCTTATTTTGTTAAGTGCTTGGAAGATGGGTTTTTAAATGCAGATGAAATTGATATTATAAGACGTGGTAGAAATTTAAAAACTAATTCCAAACCAAAAAGCTGTGATGTTATAACTTATAGGTATGCGACAGGGCTTGAGGTTTTATTTGGTTATTTTTATAGTGTTAAAAAAGAAGATAGATTAGATGAAATATTTAATGAAATAGTAAGGTTGTGATGATATGTTAGTATATGGTAAGAATAGTTGTGAAGAAATTTTGAAAAAAAATAAAAATATAAAAAGGGTGTATTTGGATAAGGATTTTAATGATAAAAATATAATTTTTCTTTTGGAAAAGTTAAAAATTACGCCATTTTTTTGTACAAAAGAGGAACTTTACGAACTTGCATCTTTTAATAATCAAGGTATAATTATAGATGTAGGGGATTATGAGTATTCTGATATTGATGATATTATAAAAGAAAATGGCTTTATAGTTATGTTAGATCATATAGAGGATACGCATAATTTTGGTGCAATTATAAGGACTTGCGAGGCTGCAGGTGTTGATGGAATTATTATTCCTAAAGATAGGAGTGTTTCTGTTAATTCTACTGTTATGAAAACTAGTAGTGGTGCTGCAGTTAATATGAAAATATGTATGGTTACTAATTTGAATCAGACTATTAAGTATTTAAAGGATAAAGGATACTGGATAGTTGCTAGTGATATGAACGGGGTAAGTTATACTGATATTGATTACAAAGATAATGTTTGTATTATTGTAGGTAATGAAGGTAAAGGTGTATCGGAACTTGTTAAGAAGTCTTCTGATTATATTGCGTCAATCCCTATGACTGGAAAAATTAATAGTTTAAATGTTTCTGTTGCTCTTGGTATTTTTGTTTATGAGGTGGTAAGACAGAGAAACTAGGTTGGGGGATATTATGGATTATAATGATTACGAATTGTTTTATTTGGTTAGTGAAAATGATGAAAATGCTTTAGATATATTATTAAAAAAGTATGATAAATTAATTTGGTCAATATGTTATACTTGTGCAAAAAAGTTTTTTTATTATATAACTGATATTGATCTGGAAGACTTAGTGCAAGAAGCTAGAATTGCATTATATTATGCTTTAAAGAGTTATAATCCTAATGAAGAGTTTTTGTTTTATAGTTTTGTTTTTCTTATAGTTAAAAGAAAAGCAACCTCTTTACTTGTAAATAAATATAAAAAGAAACTTGATATTGTTTATCTTGATAGTGATGAAAATTTTTATCAAATATGTATTGATGTTGATGCTCGCCCTGATTCTATTGCTTTGGAAAATGAATTAGAAATGATGCTTATTAATTTTAAAAATACACTTAATTTTGATGATTCTATTATATTTGATTTAAAATATTCTTCTTTTTCCTATGATGATATTGCTAAGATCATGGAAACAAATATTAAGTCAATTGACAATAAACTTTCAAAAATTAGAAATAAATTAAAAAAATATCTATTAAATTTGTAAAAATGTGGTATAATGTTATATATAGATAATATAGGTGGTTGTATGGATAATAATATTATGTCACTAAGAGAGTATATTAATAATAGGGAACAAGTTACTTCGATTAAAGTTCAAACTTTTTGTCGATTAATGAAAATGGTTTCTATGGCTATTGAAAAAGAAGAGAGGAAACTTATTAGAATTAATTTAGATGAAATTAAGATTAATGTTTTAAATGGTAAAATAATTTTACCTGATAATTTATTTAGTACTGAAGAACTTGATAAAACAATTGTTGGCTTTAATACTGGTATTAGTGTTATGGCAGATAGAAAGTCTACTGACGCTAATAAGAGTGTTTCTTTTGCTCTTATGATGCTTGGTTGGTATTGCAATAATGATAGTTCTTCGATTAATAGTGATTTAGATGTTTTGGAAAATTTTGATTTATATATGAGTAAGGTTCCAGAATGGTTACATGATTTTTTTATTAATATATTTAGAAGAATGAATTATGATGAGTCTTTTAGTGATTATTATGATAAGAAATTTACTAATAAGATTAAAAATGATATAAAAGAGGCTTTTTCTTCTTATGATTTAAGCGAAGAACAATTATCTCGTATTACTAAAATTATTGCTGGTAGAACTAATAGAAAGATAAAAGAGGGTGTAGATGATGAGATATAAGGAATTTGGCGAAGTAAATGAGCAATCTATATTGGATAATTGCCCTAAAGTAATTGGAGATATAAAAAAGGAATTTGGACTTATATTAGAAGAAGAAAAGATAATGAAAATTAATGATAGTTCTGATTTTACTAGTATAGAATCTCGTGGTATTTCTAGGGTTCTTACTAAGGATAGTAGGAATAGTTCTTATAAGGAAAATGTAGATAGCAGTGTTAATGATTTTAATAGTAATAACGTTTATAATGGCGGTTATTCTATTGATGGTGATGTTAGGAAAACAAGTGGTGCTTCGTATGTATTAGTTGTTGCTGCGTTAATTGCACTTGTTATATTAGTTTATGTAGTTACTACTACTATACTTGGTATGGTAGATATAGAAATAATTGGATAAATATAGAAAAATAATGAACTATAGTTTTTATGTTTTTCTTTTTTTTTTGTATGTTTTGTTATATAATAATATTGTATTAATTTAAAGTATTTTTTTATTACAAGGAGGATATTTATGGGAATATTAAAAAAATTACTTGATCATGAGTATAAAGAATTAAGAAGATTTGAAAAAATTGCTACTAGTATAGTAGATTTAGATGAAGAGTATAGTAAGTTATCAGATGAAAAGCTTAAGGGAAAAACTTTAGAGTTTAAAAAGAGATTAGAAGATGGTGAAACACTTGATGATATTTTAGTAGAAGCATATGCAACAATACGTGAAGTAGCATATAGAGTAATAGGTGAAAAGGCTTATTATGTTCAATTGGTTGGAGGAATTGCTATTCATTATGGTAACATCGCAGAACTTAAAACTGGTGAGGGGAAAACTTTAACTACTATTTTTCCTGCTTATTTGAATGCTTTAAATGGTAAAGGTGTACATGTTATTACTGTTAATGAGTATTTAACTAGTCGTAATGCTAGTTGGATGGGACCTATTTTTGAGTTTTTAGGAATTAGTGTTGGTGTTAATTTAAGAGATTTAAGTCCTAGTGAGAAAAGGGATGTTTATAATAAAGATATTACATATACCACTAATAACGAGCTTGGTTTTGATTATTTAAGGGATAATATGGCTATTAGAAAGGAAGATAGGGTTTTAAGAGGATTAGAGTACGCTATTATAGATGAGGTTGATTCTGTTTTAATAGATGAAGCTAGAACTCCTTTAATTATTTCTGGTGGTTTTTTAGAGAGTAAGAATTTATATTTAGATGCAGATAGGTTTGTAAAAAGATTAAAGGAAAATGATACATTTATTTATGATGAAAAGACTAAAAAGGTTAATCTTACTGATGAAGGTGTAAAAAGTGCTGAAGAGTTTTTTCATGTTAATAATTTATATGATGTTGATAATACTACTTTAGTTCATTTTATTAGTCAGGCATTACATGCGAATTATTCTATGAAAAAAGATTTTGATTATGTAGTACAAGATGGTAAAGTTGTTATAGTTGATCAGTTTACTGGCCGTTTAATGCAAGGTAGGGCTTTTAGTGATGGACTTCATCAAGCAATTGAGGCTAAAGAGGGAGTGGAGATACAACAAGAAACTAAAACTCTTGCTACTATTACTTTTCAAAATTTATTTAGAATGTATAAGAAGTTATCAGGTATGACTGGAACTGCTAAAACAGAGGAAGAGGAATTTAGAAATATTTATAATATGTATGTTATTACTGTTCCTACTAATAAACCTGTTATTAGATGTGATATGGCTGATTTGATATATGCAAATAAGAAGTCAAAATTTAATGCAATTGTAAATGAGATTGAGACTAGACATAAAGCAGGACAACCTGTTTTAGTGGGGACAATTGCTATTGAAACTAGTGAGGAGATTAGTGAACTTTTAAGTAAGAAGAAGATACCACATGAGGTATTAAATGCTAAAAATCATGCTCGTGAGGCTGAAATTATTGCTCATGCTGGGGAAAAGGGTGCTGTTACTATTGCTACTAATATGGCAGGACGTGGAACTGATATTAAATTAGGAGAAGGTGTTAAGGAACTAGGTGGTTTATGTGTAATTGGTACTGAAAGACATGAGTCACGTCGTATTGATAATCAGTTGAGAGGTAGATCTGGTAGACAAGGAGATCCTGGATATTCACAGTTTTATATTGCTATGGATGACGATTTGATGGTTCGTTTTGGTTCTGATAGAATTGGTACTATGCTTGAAAATACTGGTATGAGTGATGGTATGGAAATTAGAAGTAAGATTTTTTCTAAGTCAGTAGCGTCTGCTCAAAAAAGGGTTGAAGGTAATAACTTTGATATGAGAAAGTCAATTTTACAATATGATGATGTAATGAATAAACAAAGGGAACTTATTTACGGAAGAAGAAATGATATTTTAGATAAGGATTCTATTCATGAAGATGTACTTAAGTCTATGTATAATCATATCGCAGATTTAGTGGAATCTCATTTGGGAGATAATGAAAAATTAGAGGAAAATGATGTAAGTGAAATTTTAGAGTATGTTAATTCTAATCTGCTTAAAAAGAAGTTAACTGATAAGTCTTTAGAGGGGAAAGATGTAGATGGTGTTATTGATGTTATTTATGATGCTGTTGTTAGTGAGTATGAAACTAAGTTAGGAGAAATACCAGTAGAGATTACTAATGAGTTTGAAAAGGTAATTAGTTTAAATGTTATTGATAAGTACTGGATGGAACAGATTAATACAATGTCTCATTTAAGAGAGGGGATTGTACTTAGACAGTATGCACAGGATAATCCACTTAGGGCTTATACTGAAGAGGGATTTAATTTATTTGATAAGATGCAGGAAAATATTGATAAGTATATTACTTTGTATTTATTAAAGGCAGAGATTAGACAAAATATTGAGAGAAAAGAAGTAGTTAAGAATAAAGTAACTAATGATTCTGATACTACTCATAAGGGTGTTACTAAAAAGAGTAATAAGATAGGTAGGAATTCTTTGTGTCCTTGTGGATCGGGAAAAAAATATAAGCAGTGTTGTGGTAAATAACTTGTTTTATGAGGTAAAAATAAAAAGGAGGTTTTAATGGAAGAAAATAATATAGTAATATATCAATCAGAAGATGGAAAAACAAAAATAGATGTAAAATTTGGTGATGAAACAGTGTGGTTATCACAACAACAGATGGCAGAGTTATATGATACGTCTCGAACAAATATTATTGAGCATATAAATAATATTTATAGTGAAGGTGAACTTGATAAAAATTCAACATGTCAAAATTTCCGACAGGTTCGTAAAGAAGGAAATAGGATGGTGAATAGAGAGATTCCATATTATAATTTAGATATGATTATTTCTTTAGGATATAGAATAAAATCAAAAGTTGCTACTAATTTTAGAAGATGGGCTACAGAAAGATTAAAAGAGTATATGATTAAAGGCTTTACTATGGATGATGAAAGACTTAAGGGTAATGGTGGAGGTAATTATTGGAAAGAGTTACTTGCTAGAATAAAAGATATTAGATCATCTGAAAAAGTATTGTATAGACAGGTTCTTGATTTGTATGCAACAGCGATAGATTATAATCCAAAAGATAGTAAATCAATAGAGTTTTTTAAAATAGTTCAGAATAAACTTCATTTTGCTGCTCATGGTCATACAGCATCAGAGGTAATTTATGAGAGAGCAGATTCTAATAAACCTTTTATGGGACTTACTACTTTTAGTGGTGATTTACCAATAATGAGTGATGTTATAATAGCTAAAAATTATTTAACTGAAGATGAATTAAAAATTTTAAATAATTTGGTATCTGGATATTTTGATTTTGCAGAAATACAAGCAATTAGACATAATCCAATGTATATGGAAGATTATATAAAACAACTTGATACAATACTTTCTAGTACAGGTGAAAAATTACTTGTTGGTGCAGGAAAAGTTAGTCACGATAAAGCAATTAAGAAAGCAAAAGAGGAATATAAGAAATATCAAGTAGCAACATTAAGCCCAGTTGAAAAGGAGTATTTAGAAGTATTAAAAAATATAAGTAATAAGATAGAAGATAAAGTAAAAAATGAATAGAGTGTGTTTTATGATATGCTCTTTTTATGTGTTAAATAATTGATATACTTTATAAAAAATAGTATAATAAATTTGGGAAGCAAATTATTTTTTAGGAGGTAAAAAATGAATGATAAATTAATCGGTAATGAGAAAAATATTTTATTTTATAATGATATAGAAGGTAATACTAAAATAGAAGTATTACTTCAAAATGAAGATGTTTGGCTAAATACAGAGGCACTAGCAGAACTTTTTGGTATTGATAGAAGTGGAATTGTTAAACATATTAATAATATTTATAAAGATGAAGAATTAGAAGAAAAATCAACTTGTGCAAAAATTGCACAAGTTCAAAAAGAGGGAAATCGAAATGTAAAAAGAATTTATCCATATTATAATCTTGATATGATTATTTCTATTGGATTTAGAGTTAATTCTAAAAAAGCAATTAAATTTAGAACTTGGGCTAATAAAATAATTAAGGATTATATGATACAGGGTTTTGCTTTAGATGATGAAAGGTTTATGAAAGCAAGAAAATCTGATCAAGAATATTTTAAAAGATTGCTTGAAAGAATTAAGTTAATTCGTACTAGTGAAAGAATGTTTTATCAAAAAATAACTGATATATTTGCAGAGTGTTCAATTGATTATGATAAGAATAGCGAGACTGCGATAACTTTTTATAAAACTGTTCAAAATAAGTTTCATTATGCAATTACTGGAAAAACTGCTGCAGAAATTATATATGATAGAGTAGATTCTAATAAAGAAAATATGGGGCTTACTACTTG
>CAYSEZ010000007.1:0-24500 GCA_964430375.1 uncultured Mycoplasma sp.
TTATTTGTCTTTTTCCACCAGCCCATTTTACAAATGGTTTTCCTTTAATCATATAAATCCTCCTTGTTATTTAATTTTTTCTTATATCTAAAATATCTATATTAATTATAACATTAAAACCCTTTTTCTAAAATTTTTTTCATAAATATATAACCCTTTATTAAATTTTACTATATTAATTTCAATATGTATATATAATATTTAGTTATTTTTATTTACTTTATTTAATATTCTTTAATGGTGATACTATGAATAATTTTATAAAAGGTTTTATATGTGGTATAGGAAATATAGTACCTGGTTTAAGTGGTAGTGCATTTCTTATTATTCTAGGAGTTTATGAAAAGTGTTTAAATGCTATTAGTAATATATTTAAAGATTTTAAAAATAGTTTTAAATACTTATTTCCTATTGGTCTTGGTATTATACTAGGCACTTTATTATTTAGTAATATAATTAACTATATGTTAACTAATTATTTAATGATAACTTCATTAGTATTTACATTTTTTTTACTAGGAACTATTCCTTCTCTTTTAAAAAAATCTTTTAAATATGGAGTTAAATTATCATATTTTATACCTTTTTTTATTACTTTTTCATTAGGTATTATGTTATTATTTTATAAAAATAATATTATTTATAATATTAATTATAACTTTATAAATTTATTTTTATCTGGGTTTTTAATTAGTATTTCTACAATTATACCAGGAATATCTTCGACTGTACTTCTTAATATATTTGGTATGTATAATATTTATATTAGTTCTATTAGCACTTTAAATATTAGTATTTTACTTCCTATTATGTTAGGTTTTATAGCATGTTCTTACTTTTTATCTAAATTAATTAGTTATTTAATAAAAAATTATTATGGATATACTTTTTTTGGAATACTAGGGTTTACTATATCAACAATACCTTCGCTTATTATGACTAAATTATATATATGTAGTGATTTATTAATTGGTTTAATAATTGGAATAATTGCTTTTATTATTACTTTATTTAGTTTAAAAAATATTGACTAGTACATAATATTTTTATAAAATAAATCTAGGTGGTAATATGTTTGGTTGGGATAAAGAATCTATAAAAGAAAAATATAATGCTTTAGAATTAAATGAATTAGAAGAATATGGAATCTTATATAAAGATATGATTAGTATTTGTAATGGATATACTATAGATACTTTAAATATATTTAAAGAAGTAATTAATGATTTTATTACTATTATTAAACTATCTAATGAAGAAAAAAATATATTATTAAAAGAATTATTAAAAAATGAAAAAGAAAAGTCAAATACACCAAACACAAGTATTTTAGACTACTTAACTATTTATAATAATTTACCTAAAGATATTAAAAATATGATTTATTTCATAGAAAAAAATATAAATTATATTGATAATAAAGAATTAAAATTAAAAAAAGAAATTATAACTTATAAAGATTTATATAACTTTTCATATAGTTTTTTTACTATGATTAATACTAAATATAAAGACAAAATTAATTATTTATTTGATAATAGACTAATTAATATAAGTAATAATAAAGTTGCTACTAGATATGCATTAGAAAACGTAACTGTTATAGATCAAAAAGAAAATATTCCATATATAAATATAATTAATTCTAATACAAAAGATATGTATAATGCCTTAAATCATGAAATAAGCCATGCAATTAAATTTTTACATGATAAAAAAGTATATAATGCATTACCATATACCGATGAAGCTTGTTCTATATATACATCATTTTTAACTTGTATAATTGATATTAATGATAATAACTTCTTTAAAAGCTTTTATAATTATTATACTAATTTAAAATGTAGTTTAATAATTGATTATATAATTAAAAATAAATCTATGTCATTAAATATTAATAAAGATAAAATATTTATTAATCAAATAAATAACTTTACAGAATTTGACAACAAAGTACTTGAAGAAGAACTTCCTGATTCACCTTTAAAATATGGTTTTTCTTTAATAATTGCACTTTACTTACTTGAAATATACAAAAAAGACGAAGAAAAAAGTTTTTATTTCTATAATAAATTATTAAAATACTGTGGAAACAGTTATAAAGAATATTTTAAATTAATAGAATTCCCATATAAGAATTATAAATATAGTACTGATTTATTATTAAAATATGATGATTACTTTAATACTGAATTAATAAAAAGAAAAATTCTAAAATAAGAACTTTTCTTTTTATTTAACTTTAACTTTATATATTTCTTCCTCTTCTTTCATATTGATCAAAGTATATACTCCAAGTATTATTAATATAATACCTATCACTAAACCAGAAAATATAATAGTTACCACCGGAGTAGTTAAAACAATAACTCCGATTAACAATTTAATTATTTGTACATACATATTATGTTTCATTATAGAACCTAAATTAAATGAAAATAAAAGTTGCATACTAGATGATATTATAAGCCATATACCAATAAAAATTGATATAACCTTTATAGTTAATGTTGTCGTAGTCATTAATATAACTCCAAGTAATATATTTAATACACCATTTGATATAGATGTTGTTAAATATGCTTTATTTTCTTTATTAACTAAACCAGATATTATTTTAAGTATTCCTATTACTAAAAATGCTACCCCAAGGTAATAAATTAAATTCTGTGTAGTTTGATTTGGATCAATTACTAAAAAAGTCCCAAGTACTATTAAACCTATTCCTATTAATATAGTCCATATTTTTTTACTCATATTTATCTCCTCCAATAAAATTTAATTCTTTATCTTCTAACCATATACCTTCTTCATAAGATGAATTATATACTTTATAACTATATGTACCATCATTATTTAAAATAAATACTGCATATACCGAAAGTGTTTTACTCTTTGATAAAGGTATTATAGTTTCACCTATCTCTTTATATTTTATATTACAATCAAATATATAAATATTATTACTTCTTTCTTTAAAAGTACACTCTTTAGATTCTATTTCATAAATATTTTCTATATTCATTCTAGTTTTACCTAAATCATCAGTTTCATAACCAAACCAAGAATCTATTACCTTTTCTCCATATACACTATTTTCATATGGAGAGAATGTACACCCAGTTAAAGAAAAAATTATTATTAATAAAATTATTATTCTCTTCATGATTAAATTTTATCACAAATTAAATATTTTATCAACTATCAAAAAAAACAAAAATATTAATATATAAATTATGTAAATTACTCTAATATATCATCTATTTTTATTTTATTCTTTTCATATAAATTTAATTTATCATTATTATCTAAAGTACCTAGTAATATATTTTTTACTTCTTTACCTTTTATTTTTAACTGTTTTTCTAACCATTCTTTACTTTTACCCATATTTTCTAAGTTCTTTTTCATTATATTACCATCTATTATTACATTAGAACATAAACTAGATTTTTTTGTTTTTAAATTCATATCTTTTACAGTAACCCCTTTATACTCTGCTTTAGGTAAAATACTTAATTTTCCATCTGCTTCCATAAGAGCATATGCTATTTCAGATATATCAAAATAACCAGCATTTCTACATTGTTCTAATAAATCATTTATATCATATTTTACTTTTTTTAAACCTTCTTCAATTAAAACTCCATCATATATTATTACTGTAGGTATACCCATAAAAAATCTTCTTAAAACAATACTTTTCATAGTTAAAATAGATATTAAATACGCAACTAAACCAAAAATTATAACTGCAAGTGTACCATGTAAAATATTAGAATCTAAATTTACTGTAAGTTCTGCGGCAAAATTACCTATTGATATACCTATTACATAATCAAATAAACTAAGCTGTGATACTTGTTTTTTACCTAACATTTTCGTTACTAAAAATAAAGTTATTAAAGATATTAATGCTCTAATTGTTACTTTTAATAGTTCATTTAACATAAAATCACCATTATTAATATGGATTAAAAAAAAGAATATATTAATTATTTTAATAATTCTTCTATTTTTTCATATAAAGTATCAAAATCAAAACCTAATTCTTTTTTTATATCTTCTTTATTACCGCTTTTACCAAAGTTATCTATTGTAAATAAATATTTATCATTATATACAAATTCATTCCAAGAATATGAAGAAGATAGTTCAATCACTATTTTTTTACTAGTTAAAGGAAGTACTTTTCCCCTATATTCATTACTTTGTTTTTTAAATAACTCTATCGAAGGCATACTTACTACTCTAACATAAATATGTTTTGTAGCTAGTTTTTTACTTATTTCTATAGCAAGAGAAAGTTCACTACCTGAAGATATTATAATACCTACATAATTATCATAATCAAGTACTATATATCCACCTTTATCTACTTCATTAATTTTAGTTATATCATAAGTTTTTAACTTTTCTTTTGTAAGTATTAAAGCAGATGGATTATTATTTTTAAATATAGATTTATATGCTCCAAGTATTTCATTAGCATCTCCGGGTCTATAAACAGTTATATTAGGAGTAGATCTTAACATAACTAATTGTTCAATAGGTTCATGTGTTGGACCATCTTCACCTACTAAAATAGTATCATGGGTAAATATATATAAAACAGGTAAATTCATAAGAGTAGCAAGCCTAATTGAAGGTTTTAAGTAATCAGAAAATGATAAAAATGTTGATGTAAAACTTCTTATACCAGAAAGTGCTAACCCACTAGTAATTGCACCACTTGCGTGTTCTCTTACTCCATATAATATATTTCTTCCATCATAAGAACTATTAGTAAAATTATTACCATCTTCTATATAAGTTTTAGTACTACTAGCAAGATCACAAGATCCTCCCATAATTAATTTATTATTTTTACATATTTTATTTAAAATAACACTAGATATATCTCTACCACTTAAATCTTCTTTTATATCTATATCTACATTCTTAAAACTTACTATGTTTTTACCTTCAAGTAAGTTTTCAAATTCTTTTCTATATTCTTCTTTTGCTTTAGGTAAAACAATTGCTAATTTTTTATTATACTCACTTATTATTTTATCATTTCTATCACTTATTTGCTCCTTCATATAATTAAAAGCATCTTCTAAAATAGTAAATGGTACATCACGAATACCTAATTTTTCTTTTAAATTAGTTATATCATCAAGATCTAAACATTTACCATGTACTAAATTAGTATTTTCTAATTTTGATCCAAGACCAATAGTAGTTTTAACCTCAATTATTGATGGCTTATCAGTTACTTCTTTTGCTCTTTTTATTGCATTATCTATTTCATCTAAATTACGCCCATCAAATACTATATTAGTATCCCAATTCATTGCTTTAAAGCGCTCTAAAACATTTTCTTTAAAAGTTTCTTTAGTGTTTCCATCTAAAGTCATATTATTTGAATCATATAAAACTATTAATTTACCAAGTCCTAAATTACCTGCGATAGAAGCAGCTTCGTAAGATACTCCTTCCATTAAATCACCATCACCACATAATACATAAGTGTAATGATCTATTAAACTATTTTTACCATAAGAATATCTTTTATTTAAATAACGCTCTGCGATTGCCATACCTACACTTGTAGCAAAACCTTGTCCTAAAGGACCAGTAGACATATCTACTCCAGGTGTTACATTATATTCTGGGTGTCCTGGTGTTTTAGAACCTAACTTTCTAAAGTTTTTTAAATCATCAAGTGTAATATCAAAGCCTGAGAAAAAAAGTGTTGAATATAATAAAGAAGAACCATGACCTGCAGACATAACAAAACGATCTCTGTTTATCCACTTATCATTTTTATTATCAAATACTAAATGTCTAGCATAAATATCATATATTATTGGAGCAGCCCCCAATACTATACCAGGATGACCACTACCAGCAGCATTAATCATATCTATAGCAAGTGATTTAATATTATTTACTACTTTATAATCCAATTCATTAAAACTACTAATTTCTTTTTCTTTTCTTATAAGTTTCATATATATCCTCCCTATAATAAAATTGTAACAAAAAAAAGAGAAAAAGTCATCATTTTCTCTTATTACTTTTTAATTCTAATTAATTTATTAGTTATATCAGTATATAAATCACTATTTTCATTATAAAAATTCTCAAAAATATCCAAGTTATTTTCACATATTTTCCTAGTATCATTTATTAATTTATTTTCTTCTTCTTTAGTAATACTACTTCCATCATAAATATCTTTCATTACTTTATATCCAAATTGTTCTGCAACGAAACTATTATCTATTTTTATTGGTAATCCAAAATTATCATATAATACTTTATCATCCAATCTATATATTCTCTTTCTTGTAGGATCTAAGAAATAATTAATATCATCTTTATATGCTAATGTAATAAGATGATTAGCCCTTTTTTTTATCTTTTCACATTCAGCTGATACAAAAGACATATCAATATATTCTCCGTTAGCATACATCATTTCAAAAGTATAACATAATTTCTCATATTGCTCTGGAAACTCTTTAGATACTATTTCTAATATATTTAATACTCTATCCATACAAAAATCTTCTTTTGAAACTTCTTTCATATCAAATACCGGTATATTCATATGACAACCCATATTATTTGCACTAATACCATAATCATTTAATATATCAGTAAACAAAGTACTTATATGTCTACATACACCATTTCCCATAAGAACATTAACCCCCATAACAGGTGGTATATCACATACATTATCTTCATTTACTTGAAATGTTTTATCTTTAGATAAATATCCATTTTCATATAAATAATTAAACATAGTAAATATTTCAACTGGATTAGAAAGTTCAAAAGTAGTATTTAATTTATTATAATTATTTAAAAATTCGCTATATAATTTTTTTATATCAAGTATATCTTTAGATAAATATCTTTTATCACTATTTATTAAAAGATAAAAAGATATAATAAAAGATAAAAGCTCTACAGGTAATAAAGCCTTATAACAATCTAAAAATAATCCAATATTAAAAATTGTATATGATGAAGCAATAGATAAATTAAATATATTTTTATTAGTTTTATAATTAAAAGAACTAAATAATTTATCAGATAAACTATTTTTCATACATATCCCCCCCAAAATTAAGAATATTATACTATAAAATATAAAAAATAGCAAACAAAAATAAGTATTAAACTACATATACTTATTCATTTGTTTCATCATTTGATTAATTTGTTTCTGAGTTGGAGTTCTACCCATACTACTCATCATTACTTTAATCATCTCTTCATTAATTGGTGGATTTTTCTTTAAATATTTTTTCATAAAATACTTAGCTAAGAAAAAACCTGCTACTGCACCAATTACTAAACCTATTAATATTAATAATATATCTTGTAACATATTCATTCCTCCATAAATATATTCTATAAAATATTTTATTATTTAACAAGTCTTTTATGAATATTTATTTACTTTTTTTCAAAACTATTACAAATAGTTTCATCACATTTACATGCTTTATCACATCCACACTGTTTTTTTATTTCTATTTCTCTTAACTTACATTCATCTTTATTACAGTTACAATGCTTACATGAATATACATTACATTTTATATTTTTATTTTCCATTTGATCACCATTATTATAATGGATAAATAATTATTTTTTATACATTAGTTTTATAGCTTTAGAAAAAGATACTATTAAAGGTAAAAAAGGCGTTCCACTCCTGTAAATAGTAGTACTTTTACCTCCATGATAAATAGGTTCTAATACTATATTTTTATTTTTTAGTAAAATAGCTATTCCTTTAATAGAATTTACACTAGTAGAATCAAATACTATAAAATCTCCCATATTAAAGTTAAAATTAATATCAAAATTATCTGTTATATCTATTAATAACTTAGTATTAGTATCTTTTAATAAATTATTTATTTCATTTATATTTCTATTATTAGTAATTACTAGTACTACATTTTTATTTATTATTAAATCATCTACATTATCTATATAAATTATTTTAAAATTATATTCTTTTATAAACTCTAATACTTCTTTTATAGAACTATCTATATCATTAAATATTATTACTTCTTTATTTTTATATTTATATTTATCTAAATATCCTAGTATTACTAAACTATTAGATTCATTTCTACTAGAAGTATATATTACTTCTTTATCAGTATTTAATATATTTTTTATTTGATCAGTTGAAGCATTTTCTAACTTTTTTGATTCTGTTCCTAAACTATGTAATGAATTAGAATTACCTATATAATTTAAACATACTTTTTTAAATGAATCTATTATTTCTTTATCTATCATAGTTATCACCTTTTAATAAGTTATTTAATACATTAATTAATATATCTATTTCTTCTTCTTTTGTTTTATAAGATAAACTAATTCTAACACTAGTTTTAGCTCTTTCTATATCATTAGTAATACTATAAACTGCTTTAGAATAAGTGTTTGTTGTACTACAAGCACTTTTAGTAGATATAAATATATTATAAGTTTCTAATGTATGTAAAAATGTTTCTGGTTTATATCCTTTTATACTTATATTTAATATATGAGGAATAGAATAATTATTACTATTAATACTTATACTAGGTATTTTTAATAATTCATTTTTTAATTTTCTATTTAAGTTTAATACATAGTTATATTTATTATCTATATCTTTTAATTCTTTTTCTAAAGCATCATTTAATGATTTAATAAGTGCTGTATTATAAGTAATATCTCCATATATTATAGGTACTAAATCAATATCAGATCTTTTAAGTATTACTCCGATACCTTTTAATCCATAAAATTTATGAGCAGTAAAACTTACTAAATCTATATAATCTAAATCTACTTTTTCTTTACCTATAATTTGAGTCATATCACTATGAAAAAGTATATTATATTTTCTTAATAATTTACCTATTTCATTAATAGGTTGTTTTATCCCTACTTCAGAGTTTACTGCATTTATACTTACTAATATAGTTTTATCTGTTATTAAGTTTTCTAATTCTACTAGATCTACTACTCCATTATTTAGTTTTACATAATCTATAATAAAACCATTTTTTTCTAAATATTTCATTTGTTCTAATATAGAAGAATGTTCAAGAGTAGTAGTAATTATATGATAACCTTTATCTTTATATTTTAATGCAATACCTTTTATTATTCTATTATTAGATTCAGTAGAACCACTTGTATATATAACATCTAAATTAGTATTAAGTAGTTTTTTTGTTCTTTCCTCTTCTTCTTTTATAGAATAATTATTATTTATATTATTTATATTATTTATAAAGTCATTTAAAATCTCTTCATCTACTTTTGTAGTAGCACTATAATCTAAATATATCATAAGTCACCTCTTTTTAAGATAAAAACCTTTAAAATATTATTTTAAAGGTAATAAACTATTCATCGAAAAACTCATCAAAGAATTGATCATCCGTAATACTATTATGAAATTCTGTTATTTGTGAATCTACTACTTCTGGTATTATAACTTCATTATTTATAATAGTATCAGAGGATAAATTATCATTATTTTTAGTAGTTTCATTAATTATTCTTTCTCTTTCACGTTTTTCTTCTTCTTCAAGTTCTGCTATTTTAGCATCTATTTTCTTAACTAAATCTTCAACATTAAATGGATTATTAAACATAATATCAGAATTATCTTTATCTTCTATTTTAAATTGTTTTTCCTCTGATGAAATATTATCTAAAATAGATAAATTATCTGTTACTTTTTCACTTGGTTTAATCTCTTCTTTTGGTGAATTAAATAAATCTAAGAATGGATTAGAATTTTGAACATTAGTAAATGGATTACCACTAGATAAATTAAATGGATTAGGATTGCTATTCATTATATCAGCAAATTTATCTTGTTTTTTCTTATCCATAAATTCTTTTAAATTAAATACTGATATAGGTACTTTATCTCTTTGAACAAATGGATCAGCAGTTGTTTTTTTATAACCCCAATCAGTTTTCCAGTTAGGATATAAATGTACTTTAGCAGTACCCATTCTAATACGTATTAATACAGCTTCATTTTCTTTCATTTGTTGAAGTTCTGATACTGTAATTAGTGGTCTTGTTTCCTCATGTTCTTTATCTCCCTTACCAACTTTTACTCTTCTTTCACCAGATAACTCACTTATTTCTTTTAATGCAGAAAGTTCTGTAGTAAGTAAATAAATTAAGTTATTACAGTTACTACGTATTGTTTGAGCATTCTCTTTTCCATAAATAGAATCAAGTTGTGCAAAGTTTTGAATAATCATTGTAAAACGAACCCATCTAGAACGTGCAGCAGTAATCATTGTAGTAACATCCTTTAAAGGAGGCATATTAGCAAATTCATCAAGAATAAAATTTGTTCTAATTTTTAAGTGTCCTCCAGGTAAATTTTGTGCTACTCCAATTAATGATTCATAACATTGTTTAATAAATATAGTAGCAAGTGCATGATATGTTTTCTTTTCATCTTGAATAACAAGGAATACAGCAGTTTTTTGAGTACCTATTGTATCCATATCAAAATCACTTCTTGAAAGCATTTCAGATAAATTTTCACGTGATGCAAAAATTCTAATTTTTTGACGCATTGTAGATAAAATTGAACCTTTAGTTTCTTCAGGTGCAAAAACCGTACCAGATGCTGATATATATGCCGCAGATGATGGATCTTTTGAATTAAAATATTCTTTTATATAAGAACTTCTAGGACCATACTTTTCTTCACCAACACTTGTCATAAGTGATACACTATTTATATTAATTTGTTCTGGAGTTGCATCTTCAAATAAACCAAGTGTTAAACCAACAAAATAATCTGCCGCAGTTTTTTCCCAGAATGGATCTTTATTTCCTTCTTCGTAAAGAATATTTGAAGCAACATCATCTAATAATTCCATTGCTTTATCTGTATTACCTTCTTTATATAATTTATAAGGAAGTGCAAGAGGATTCCAACAATTACCTCTTTGAGGATCTCTAAAGTTTAATACTACTATTTTATATCCTTTTTGTTTTAAAAGTGAAGCTGATTCTTCATATATTTCACCCTTTGGATCGGTTATAATCATTGATTCCCCTTTTCTAGCAAGTGCTTTAACCATTGGATGAACTATATCTTGAGTCTTACCAGATCCAGTAGAACCAATTATAATATTATGTGATTCTTTATTATCAACCCACATTCTTTTACCATCATTTATAATAGGAACTCCTGCAGCGTCATATGTATCATCAGTTAATTTTACTGATTGAAACGCTGCTTTTACTTCTTTTTCAGTTTTTAAACGAGCAAAACTATTATCCTCTTTAGCACCAAACTTTATACCAATTCCTTTTTTTCTTTCAAAAAAGTATTCTTTTAAAGAACTAGTAATAACAGCAAAAATTGCAATATAAAACAATAAACATGCCGAGAAATAATTAACCATACCTGGTATTGGATTTAATCCTGCAAATTCTCCGTGTGCTGCAAAAACACCAATATTATTAACAAATATTGCTACTAAAAACCAAAGCGCTATTGCAAATATAACAAATATTAACCAATCTATAGGTTTTGCTTTAAATTTTAATTTCATAAATTCACCTCGAATAACTAAACTTATTTTATCAAAAAAGTTTAATAAAGTCTATAGAAGAAGACTATTTTTATAGTCCTCCTCCTGTACCAAATGATTCTAACTCTTCTTGAGTTGCTATTACACTTATTCTCATTCTACGAGATCCACATACAAATAGAGCCTCTCCTTGAGAATAACGTTTTATACTTTCTTTTTCATTATCATTTAAGTCTATAAGTAAAGATAAATCTTCAACTGCCTGTTTCTTTAATCCCATTACTAAATAGTAAGCTGCATTATCAAATATTGCTTTACCTTGAGTTATTACTTCATTTGGAGTAAAATCACTAGGTTGTTGAGTAATAATTATATTACCAGTATTATATTTTCTACTTCTTCTTTGCATTTGTGCTAGAAAGTCTGCTCCTAGAACATTACCACCAGATAACAATACATGAGCTTCATCTACCATCATAACGGTATTTATTGATGAATCAAGACATAAACTCCAAGCATATTTTAATACGTTAAAGAATAATGCGTTTCTAATATTTACATCTGCATTCATAAGTTCTCTTATATTAAATACTATAAAATTACTCTTTGGTGCAATTGTAGTATGACCATTAAAATAAAATCTTAATTCATTAGTAAGTGGTCTTATTTTAAGTTCTAATCTTTCTAATATATCTCTTTCATGAGTCATTTCAGTCATATATGTAAGTTTACCTCTAATTGTTGTATATACATCATCAAAAGTTGGATACTGACTAGATGTAAAATTAGAAAAATCAGTATTAAAATCTATTCCAAATCTTTTATATGTTTCTTGTACTAATTCAATAAATATATTTAATACATCTTCTTCAATAGAAGGATCATAATATTTCATAAATGCTTTTAAGAATTGAAGTGTTTTTGTAAGAACTGTATAACCTAATCCTTGTTTTATTTCCTCTTCATCTGCTTCAATTAAGACTTCAAGTGGATTAATTAAACCAAATTCTCCACCTTTTCCTAAGTCAATAGAATCTCCACCATACAATTCAGTCATATCTTTTAATTCATTTTCAGGATCTATTGCTACTATTTTATAACCATTACGAAGAGCTGTTCTAAGCAATAATTTAGCGGCAGTACTCTTTCCAGATCCAGATGTACCTAAAAGTATCATATTAGCATTATTTCTATTATGTTCTTTTCTTATTTGATATAAAAATTGATTAAATAGAATAACTCCCCCAGAAAAATCTGTTCCAAGAAGTGTCGCAGGTCCTGGGTCTTTAATGCTATCAAAGATATAAGGATACATTCCTGCCATTGTAGGACTAGGCATAATTGTACCAATACGTTCTTCAATATCTTGTTTTGGAAATAATGGAATAATTGATTTTAATACTTTTTCTTGTTCAAAACGAAGAGGTATTGCACGAAGTCCCATTGCATCCATATAATTTTTAACTTGCATTTTTTTAATTTCAAGTTCTTCTTTAGTATCTGCAGTTATTACAATATGCATTTGAAAATCAAATACTTTTGACTCTGCACTAGCAAGCTGTGTAATAAATTGTTCTAATGTATCATAATCTTGTCTAATTCTTTCTTGATTAGTACGATCTTTTTCTTCTTGATATCTTGCCTTCATTGATGCTAATTCTTTATTTAATAATTTTCTTAATGTAGAAAATGGCACTGGTATATGTTTAACTACTATTTTAACCCCTGGCATATTAGTTATATTAGATAAAAATCCTACTCCAATATAACGAGGATATGCAATTGCAGTTAAAATAGTCATATATTTATCACTAACATTAATCATATTACTATTAGAAAAATCAAGCCCTTTTGGCGCTACTTCTGATTTAAATAAACTCATAATGGTAACACTACTCCTTTCTCAAATCTTCTTCCTGCATTTAAGAAAGTATCAAGAATGGTTCTTAAATCATCAGTTGTTGCTTGACTTGCTATAAGCCCACAACTAGCTAAACCATTAATCATATTCCTTATTTTTTTATTTAACATATCCATATTCTTTTCTTTAAATAATAAGTAATATTCAGTATCTACTACATTATTATTAACAAACATTTCTCCCTTATCCATATCCTGAGAGATAAGTTTTCTAATTCTTGGATCTTGTGTTTTATTATATAAAAGTTGAAGTTCTGCTTGATACATAGCAATATCTACTGGACGATCTGCTACTACAAGCCAAAATTCATAATCAATTGTATTATAAAAATTCATAAGTCCAATTAATGTATTATCCATTTGATATCTATCTAATATAAAGATATTTTTAGGATTAATTTTAACTCCTGCGACCATTTCACCTTGATTATTATA
Source organism: uncultured Mycoplasma sp. (assembly GCA_964430375.1). Lineage (GTDB taxonomy): Bacteria > Bacillota_I > Bacilli_A > RF39 > UBA660 > HGM10836. The sequence continues at coordinate 13,956 of CAYSEZ010000007.1, forward strand.
CATAATATCATTTTTAATTGCTTTTAAATTAAGCCAATTTTCTGTATATTTTGGATTATTTTGGGCTGCTTTAGGTAGTGGTTTTGATTTTGCATTAGTATTATTTGACATACCTGATTGTACCCTCATACCAGGATTCATATAATTACCACTTATTTGACTCATTCCTTGATTAACACCATTATCACTCATCATCTTGTTCATATTTATAACACCAACCTCTCCATACATATTTTTTTCTATTTACAAAGTGAAACTTCCATATTTCACTTATAAACACTCTTACATTATGATAACTAGCAACAGGGAAAACTAATAATCCTCCAATAAAAGCAGGTAAAACTATTATAATAACTCCCCATAATTTTGTTGCAGGTATTATAAATAATAACATTAATGTAAGTGCAATACCTATAGATGCAATTACTACATCTTTGGGATACATAAATCCAAATATTAATGATTGTTTCTTACTATTAGCAGGTACTAAATATGTATAATCTCCCATTTAATCTCCTCCTTTTTATTCTATGACTTTTTAGAATAATCATCAAATGCAACCGCTCTACGATATTCATCAGATTGTTGTACATGAGTTATTTCTCTTTCATACATATTACGTAACCTAGTAGCGCGATCTTCACTATCAAGATAATCTTGATAAGTATCCATTTTCATTTCACCAGTAGAATCTCTTAATTCTTTTCTAAGTGATGTATTAGCATTATATGTTGTTTGAAGAAGAGAGAACGCTTGTCTTACTTTTCCTGCATCTCCTTCTTTATATTCTATATCATCAAGTGAAACATTTTTACCTGTTGTTAAATCTTTATATGTTCCGGCATATTTAAATGCACTTCCAGCAGTTGCAATATAATTACCATTTTTATCTTTTGAAGTCATCCATTTAATATAAGATTCTCTAATTTTTTTATAATCTCCCTTACCAATTATACCATTAGCAAGTTTAGTATTTAAATCGGAAATAACATTGTTTTTTTCAGCCATTGCTTCAACATTATCTTTTTGTTTTCTCCAGTCATCTAACATTTTCTGATTATCAGATTTTTCTTTTATTGTATTATCCAATCTAGTTTTCGGAGAAATACCAAGTGTACCAGCCATTTGCGCAGCAGTACGTTTAAAGAATCCTAAGCCATCTGCTTTTGCATCATTTATTTTAAAGTTTTTAGCAGCAACTTTATGCGCTCCTCCTAAAGTATCTCCTTTATAACCAGAACCTACTCCTTGAAGTGCCCCTCTCATAGCACCAGAAACTCTTCCAAATCCTCTAGCAGTAGTAGCACCAACAATTCCACCAACTACTCCACCTGTTACAGCACCTAATCCTTTCTTAGCAAGATTAAATACATCTTTAAATGAACCACCTGATACTTCAATACCAAATATTTTGTTAATAATTGTAGGTATTGCTTTTATAAATACAAGTAATCCAATTATATAAAATAATGTAAATCCAGTAGTATTTGCACTAAGAACTACATCAAGTAAATTTACTACTATTCCAATTGAAAATAATTTAATAAATATATCTGCATAAGTAGAAATATACATTTTTCCCCAAGCATTAAATATCTTATCTTTAGGATCAATATAACTAATTGTAGCTATTGGTGCAATCATTTGAAGTAACATAAGTTTTAAATTCCTTATTACTATATCTACACATACAAAGATAAAATATATAACAATTGCAAGTCCCACTATAAAAGCTAAAAACATATCTATATCTATTTTATCTGAAACATAAGCATTAAATACTTCTTTATCTCCAGCAGAATTTAATAATAATTGATCACTAATTTCATTAATATTCTCACTTTCGCTAGTAATAAATGACTTTAATATTCCTCTAGAAAAAGATAAAGCTTCATCACTTATATTTGTATCATTATAAGAAGAATAATAATTTCTAGAAACTGCTGCAAATTCTTCTAGCTCTTTATTAGAATATTTTATTTTATCATGAGTTGTATCATATTTACCTAAATCTATCATAAACTTAGTAGAAGAAGATGAAACCTCAAAATTATATGAATATAAACCTATTTTTTTATTATCTCCTATTCTTGCTTCATAATTATTACGTCCACTTTGAGTAAAATAAGTTGGACAACTATTAAATGTTCCTTCTCCTGAAACTGATAAATCATATGACGAAAAATTTAATGTTTTATTATTTGAAGTTAAATTATCAGTTAAAAACTCTATATAATAATTAGTACCCTCTACTAATTTAGCATTAGAACCTAATAAACCCTTATTAGCGGATAACTTAAAATGATGAGCATCAAATACTTTAGCACTACTAATACCATCATCTGTATATTCAAAGAAATAACAATTATATACATCTGAAGTATCACTATCTATTTCTATAGAATCATAATTTAAAGAACCTACTAAATTACCCATAAGACCATCTGGTTCTAATATTGCACTTTCTAATCTATCTAAATAATTAAAAGCAAAAGAACCAGGTTTAAATGCAATAAGTAATATCAAAGCAACAAAAGTTCTTTTAATAATTGATCCTACTCCAGCACTTTTATCATTAATTTTATCTGGATCTATTAACATATTTAAAAAACTAACAGTTATTCTAAATAACATAAATATACCCATTAATACATATATAGTACTAGTAATATTAGAAATACTTGACACAAAATCTATTTTAGATGCAGCTATATTTAAAATTAAATCATACATACGAGCAAGAGATTTATATATGCTACACATAATAGCAAATATACCTTCTAACATTTTTTGACCTATTTTATTTGCTAATATAAAAGTATAATTATTCATAAAATCACCTACCCTATACCACATGTACCAGTTATATAACCAGACATATTTAATACAAAATTAACAATTGTAGGAATTAAAAATATTACTACACCTATTATAAGTCTTTTAATAGACTTATTTAATGTCTCATTTGCATTTTTTCCATTACTACCTATTACAAGTTTAACTACATCAAGTGCAATTAAAATTAAGCACACTATTGGAACGCATACTTTAATCACTGTAAATAATTCCTGTAATAAATTTGTTAAATTTTCTCCTAATATATTACAATCATTTAATATACTTATTATTTTCACTTCAATCACCCTCTGAATTAATACTCTTGTTATTATAACATAATAACCCAAAAATAACAATTAAATTAAATATATTTTTAAGAATTACCCATATATTTACTCCTTTTAATAGCTTTAGCATTATCAGTTTCAATTTGATTAGCTTGTCTAAGAGCTTCTTTCTTATTATTAGAAATAGTTTCATTAGTAGTATTTTGATCAATCTTAGTAAATCCAGTAATACCAACATTAGAAGCGTCATCAACTGCATTATTAAATTCAGAAGCATAACGAAGCATTTCTTGATCACCATTTGCAAGCTCACGATTAATTTTTTCAGAAATTGCATAATCTTCTAAAGATGCTACTCTATCTTGTTGAGCACTTAAAACCGTATAATATTCATCTGTTGTTTTTCCATTTGCTCTAGCCCAATCTACCGCAGTGATATTTTGTAAATCGTTTAATTTATTATATTCTTCTCTCATATCTATTCTATCTCCAGGATTAATTCCTGCGATTGCTCCACCATGAGCCTTTGATTTAATTGTACCTTTTGTATTGAAAACAAAACCTTTTTGTTGAATTTCTCCTTTTGTATAATCTTTTAAAGCTTTATTCTTAGATTGAACATCATTTGCAGCTTTCATTTGTTCTCCTATTTTTTTATCACCAAATTCTATTCCTGCTCCAATTAAAGCCCTATCAAAGAAGTTTAATCCTTCTTCTTTCATTTGATTAGTTTGATAATTCTTCTTAGCAATTTGTTTTCCTCCACCAAGAATATCTTTTTTATATCCTGAACCTGCTCCTCTTGCCATACCTTGTAATGCACCAGTTACTCTACCAAAACCTTTTCCAGTAGCAGCACCTACGCCAAGTCCTACTGCAGCACCTATTCCAGCACTTGCAAGAGCTACTCCACCCTTAGCCATTTTACCTATTTCTTTAAATGTACTACTAGACATATCAATACCAAATATTTTATTAATTAAACTAGGTAAAGCCTTCATAAATACTAATACCGCAATTAAATATAATAACTTAATTAATCCTGACATACTTGTAATTATACCTAAAACTGAGTTTATTAATTCAATACCTATTTTTATAACAATAAGTTTTATAAATAATTCTACAAACACAGTAGCATAAGTCTTAAGCCAATTATTAAATATTTTATCCTTAGGATCTATATAACTAATAATTGGTATTGGAGCCATTACTTCTAAAATTATTAACTTAAAGTTTCTTATAATTACTTCAACAGAAAGTAATAATAAATAAATTGCTATAACTATACCCACTATAATAGCAAGAAAATAACTAACTGATATTTTAGGAGTAGAAGCAGATACTAAACTATAAACCTCTTCATTGGCAGAACTACTCATAAGTAAATTATCTAATTTATCCTCTACATCAGAATCTCCTTCTCCAGCAGGTAAAACATCTATAAAACTTCTAAAAGTCCCTTGTGCAAATGGTAAAGCTTCAGATGAAATAACTCTATCTCTACCCTCTTTATCTTTTTCCCTTGCTTCTTCTATTGCAAAACTATTTTCACCTGTATATTTTAAACTACCTTGATAATCCAAAGCCATATCATTTAATTCTGCACCTATTGTACTTGCAATAGTATTTACACTACTAACATTCATATAATAACTACTATTAGAAGCAGAAATACTATTCTTAAATTCAATCTTATTATTAGTTTCGTTTATATACTTCGGACACTTAGCTTTAGCAAAACTATTATTAACAACAGTTTGAGAAGACCAAGCCCTATCATAACTTACTTTTTTATAATTCCAAGTATTGGCATCACTATCTTTTTCACTACTAACTATAACATTATAATACCAACCACGTTCTTTAGTATTATTATCACTTTTTTTATTATATATTGTATTACCAGAAACATTAGATACTTTTAACTTAATTACATAAGGAAAATCATACTGAGTAACATAAGTACATGTTTCGCCAACACATTCAGTAATATTTCCTACATATGATTCTTTTTTTATATATATACATTCATATGTAACCGCACTATCTGCATTAACATCTGAAATTAAACTATAATTAGCACTACTACTAGCTATTTGCGCAGTAATATTAGGAATAGTTTCATTAATTATAGCATTTTCTATTTTACCTATAAAACTAAATAAAAATGAACTTGGCTCACATGCAATTAATAAAATTAAAGATATAAAAGTTCTCTTAATCAAAGAACCCGCTCCTATTTGTTTATCATTAACTTTATCAGGATCAATTAGCATATTTAAAAAACTAACTATTATTCTAAATAGCATAAATATTCCTATTAAAACATATACAACATCTGCTAAATTATATAAAGAATCAAAATAATCCCTACTAGCACTATTCTTAATCGTATCAATAAGCAAATCATATATTTTTCCAACCGTAGTAAAAACATCAACACATAGATCAAATCCTATTGATTTAAAAGGTTTCCATGCTAACACACTAAGATTCATCATCTCACCCCTATCCTATTCCACAAGTACCCAAAGCAAAACCAGCCCATTGTAATATTAAATTTACAATCGAAGGTATAAAAAATATAACTAATCCTATTATTAATCTTTTAATTGCTTTATTTTGAGCATCTTTCATATTCTTATCATCACCTGAAGTAACCGCTCCAAAAATATCTATTGCTATTAAAACAACACAAATTATAGGAACACACACCCTAATTATTAAAAATATTTCATTTAATATTTCTTGTAATTCATCTCCCAAAATACTACAATCAGCATCTAAAATATTTATATACATTTTATTAATTAATAAAAATAAATTACTCATATAGTCACCTACTATCTATTCTATTAATAGTATAGCAAAAAAAAAAACAAATAACAATATGTTACTTGTTTAAATTTTAAAATACTTTTTTATTTCCAATCATAATTCCAAGGATTTAAATCAGTAGCAACTGTCCAACATTGGTTAGCATCTACACTTTGGTTAACTAATTTAAATACAACTTGTACAATTGTCACAACTAAGAATATTAATACACCATATACAAGTCTTTTTATTAACATACTTTGAGCTTCCTTAATTGCTTTTTCTTCTCCAGCCATTACAGCCTTACCTAAATCAATTGTAGCTAATAAAACTATAATTATAGGAATAGCTATTTTAAGTATAAAAATTACTTTTGCTATCAAATTAAATATATTAAGTACACTACCTTCACAAAAAGCGTCTAACATAAACATAATAAAACCTCTCTTTCTGACTATTATATTACATTATTTATTAAAATTTGTCAATTTATTTACACATATTTTAACTATATATTTTTACAAATTATAAATAAAATTTAATTTATTGACTTTTTTTATAAAAATACTATAATAAATATGTAATATTTTTTGTGAGGTGTTTTTATATGAATAATAAATTTATGTTTATAGTAATATTCATAATGGTAGTATTAGTTACTATCATTGTAGTTTTAGATGATAATACTGTATATTTAAATGAAATTGATTATAGTACTCTTGAAAATAAAGTAAATAATAAAAATGATTTTATATTATTAATAAAACAAGATGGATGTTCTCATTGTCAAAACTTTACACCAAAGTTTGAAAAAGTTTTAAAAAAATATGAAATTAATGCATACTTTATTAATATAACAAAACTTACTAATGAAGAAAAAATTAAATTAACTAAACTAGTAAGTTTTACAGGTACACCAATTGTATTCTTCTTTGAAGATGGAGAAGCTCTAAGTACTACAATTGATGGAGATAAAGATACTAATGTAATTATCGGCAAATTAAAAGCCACTAACTATATAAAAGAATAACAAGATTATTCTTTTTTTATTAAAATACAAGAGTCTTAATAGCAATTATTACAAGTATAACACCTCCAATAAAAGTCATTTTTTGTTTATATTTTTCTCCAAGTACTTTACCAATAAATACCCCGATAAAAGTTAATATAAAAGTTATAGAACTTATAATAATAATAGAATATACAATATTAACATTTAAAAATGCAAAAGATATACCTACTGCTAAAGCATCAATACTAGTAGCAAGAGATAAAAAAAACATAGTTTTAAAGTCTAATTTAGAATAATTTTTATTATCTTCCTTAAAAGAATCTATTATCATATTTATTCCTATTATTATAAGAATTAAAAATGCTACTAAATGATCCACTAATATTATTAAATTATTAACTCTATATGATAATAAATATCCAATTAAAGGCATTATTCCTTGAAATATACCAAACCATATACCAACTTTTATAGAACTAATAAAATTAACTTTATTTTGTTCTAATCCAATACAAAGTGATGCTGCAAAAGCATCCATAGCAAGTGCAACAGAAGTCATTATTATAGATAAATTATTCAAAAATATCACTCTCTATAAAATATATGTTTAATTAAAAAAGATAGAATTAAATTTTCTATCTCTTATTGTTCCTTGCCATGTAATCTAAAACGTTCTTTATCATCTAATATTTTCTTTCTAAGTCTTATTGCATCAGGAGTTATTTCTACATATTCATCATCTTCGATAAATTCTAATGCTTCTTCTAAAGTAAATTTTTTTGGAGTTATTAAAGTTAATGCTTCATCTGATCCAGACGCTCTTGTATTAGTTAAATTTTTATTTTTACATGGATTAACATTTAAATCATTATCACGATTATTTATACCTATAATCATACCTTTATATACCGGAGTAGAAGGCTCTACAATAAGGGTACCACGATCACTTAAGTTAAATAATGAAAACGCCATTGTTTTACCATCTTCCATTGAAACTAAAACTCCATTTTTACGAGTTTGAATAGGACCTGCATATGGTTTATAAGAATCAAATGCTCTTACCATAATACCTTCTCCTTTAGTATTAGTAACAAAATTAGAACGATATCCAATTAAACCTCTAGTAGGAACAGAAAACTCTAAATGAGTACGAAGTTCGTCATTATTTATAGAAATAATTGATCCACGTCTTTCATTTAAATCATTTATAATAGTACCTGCATAATCATTTGGACAATCTATTAATACTTTTTCAAATGGTTCTAATTTTTGTCCATCTTCATAAGTAAATAATACTTCTGGTTTAGATACCGAAAGTTCATATCCTTCTCTTCTCATATTTTCTAATAAAATAGATAAATGTAGTTCACCACGTCCTGATACTTTATAACCATCTGCACCATTTAATGATTCAACAACTAATCCTACATTAGTTTCAAGTTCTTTATCTAATCTTTCTTTAATATGACGATTAGTTAAAAACTTACCTGATTGTCCAGCGAATGGTGATGAATTAACTAAAAAGTTCATTGACATAGTAGGTTTATCTATTTCAATCGGAGGAAGTGCACATATATTATTTGGATCACATAATGTATCCCCAATAGATACTCTAGTAGAAAGTGCTACTACTGCGATATCTCCGAAATATGCTTCATCTACTTCAGTTTTTCCTATACCTTGATAAGTAAATATTTTACTTATTCTAGTATTTGTAGTAGTACCATCATTATTTACTACTGCAACCATAGAACCTTTCTTTAAAACACCTTTAGTTATTCTACCTACTCCCATTCTACCTAAATAATCATCATATTCTAGAGATGATATTTGCATTTGAAGAGAATCTTCCTTATTACCATCAAATAAAGTAGTATGTTCTATTATTGTATCAAGTAAAGGATAAATATTATCAGATAAATTATTTTCATCTAAACCTGCTTTACCTTCTCTTGCAATTCCATATACTATAGGAAAATCAAGTTGTTCATCAGTTGCATTAAGTTCTACAAAAAGATCGAAAGTCATATTTACTACTTCATCAATTCTAGCATCTTTTTTATCTACTTTATTTATAAATAAAATAGGTTTTAAGTTTTGTTTTAATGCTTGCTCTAGTACAAATCTAGTCTGAGGCATAGGCCCTTCTTTAGCGTCTACTAAAAGTACTACAGTATCTACTGTTTTAATAATTCTTTCTACTTCAGAAGAAAAATCAGCATGACCTGGAGTATCTACTATATTAATTTTGTAATCTTTATATTTAATAGAACAATTCTTAGAATAAATTGTAATACCTCTTTCCTTTTCTATATCATTACTATCCATTACACAGTTATGTACTTCTTCACGAAAAACACCACTTTGATTAAGTAAAGCATCTACTAATGTGCTTTTTCCTACGTCAACGTGTGCCACTACTGCCATATTTATTATTTTTTCCATAAAATCTACCACCTTTAAAACACCAGTAAATAATACTACAAATTTAACAAAAAATCAAGTGTTTTCGATTTCTTATTGTTTTTTAACCTAACATCCCTTCAAATATCATACAAAACACATCTAAAAATAATATAAATAACTACTTTTTTGTATCATTTATGACAATTATTATTTAAATTTTCTATTTCTTTGATAGAAAGATTAGTTGCTTTGGATATTTTGTTAATATCTATACCTATAGAAAGTAAAGATTTTGCTGTCTTTAATTTTTCTTCTTTTAGTAGTCTTTCTGACCTTTTTCTTTCTTTTTCTAGTACTTTTAAACTCTTTTTTGGAGTTGGTAAGTCTTCTGGCATAGTTCCACCGTGATCTTTTATAAATTTTCTTATATCTCTTGCAATATCATAATGAGTAAAAATTGCATTATCTTCCCCTTTTATATTATCATTTTTTAATTTTGCTTCAGTTTGGGTTATTCTAAATAAATTAGATGCAAGTTCCTCACTTCCCATATTATCAAGGATATCTTCTCTATATCCTAAGCCCTTTCTTTTAGCAATATCATTAGCAGTTTCTCCTCCATAAAGACCTCTGTAACCTGCGTTTGTAAAGCGTTCAAAGTCTCTTACTCCTCTTAAACTTGCTTCTTTGTTTAAATCTCTATTACCTTTTTTTATTAAACCTCTTTGATAAAATCTTTTATCAGTTTCTGATAATTTTTCATATTCCATTTCAGTAAGTTCCATTTTTCTTGTTTGCACTGCAAAGTATGTTTGAGCAAGTGCAATTACTTCTTTTCTTGGATCTCCATTTTGTGCGATTAAGTAACAAGCATATCTAGATAGTTTGTAATCTGTTATTTTTCTTTTAGAATCACCTGTTGTGACCATTTTGCCAACGTTGGCAAAATGGTCATTAGAATCATAGCCGCTCTTTTCACAAGCAATTTTTGCTCTATTTATTGTTTCTTCAAATCTCCTCCATTGTTTATATTCAAGTACTTTTTGTAGTTCTCTTGCATACCAATATTCATTTCCTTCTGAATCTATATGTTTTATACTTTCAAATATTTCATTAGTTATAATTAATTCTTTTGTCATATTTAATTCCTCCTTTAGACAATTATTATTTTAAATTTTCTAT
>CAYSEZ010000008.1:0-23418 GCA_964430375.1 uncultured Mycoplasma sp.
TTTAGTTAATCCGTGTGTGTTGAAGTATTTGCTTTTTTTGAAAAATCTGTTATAATATGTACTAAGTTGAGGAGTGATTGTTTTGAAAAAAGATAATTATATATATGAAAAAATAGAAACTTTTGATATGGATGGATTAAATGAAAATGTAAAGAGCCTTTTAAATTATTCTGGGCTATGTTTTAGTTATATGTTACAAGAAATGAATGATGGAATAAGCAATATTACTTTGTGCTTGCCTGATATTTTAATAGAGAAAAAAACAATTGAAGGAGAAGTATATAGTTATACTGATAATAAGTTTAGAAATAAGATTATTATTGAAAAAAAATATTATTTTCCTGTTAAAGCTAAGAAAGAATTTCTTAACAAATTAAAAAGTTTTTGTAAAGATAATTATGTAGTAAAAGGAATTTATAGTTATAATGATGTTGAAAATGTTAAATTATCTTCGTATTCTAGTCTTAATGATAATGTAAGTAGTGCACATTTTATTGATTTAACGGTTTATACTAAAAAGAAGTTTAGAGATTGTTTTATTAATGAATTAAATGAATTGCAAAAAGTATATGATGAAACTTTGAAGGGCTATTTAGATGGAACTTTAAATTTAAGCGTTGATATTGATGAATTATATAATAATGAATTATCTAGATTGCTTGATTTTTATGATGAACTAGATGATAAAAATGAGATATTAGATTCTATGAATATTAAACCTAAAACTTATGTTAGAAAATGCTAGAAAAAATTAGAAAATAATTGTATACTTAAATAGGTGATTAAAGTGAAGGTACAAGTTGGAATATCTAATAGGCATGTTCATTTAACAGAAGAAGATTATAAAATTCTTTTTGGAGATCAAGAATTAATTAAAAGAAATGATTTGGTTCAACCTAATTGTTTTGCTAGTACTAGTACTGTTAAGATAATTGGCTCGAAAGGTTTTATTGATAATGTTCGTGTTTTAGGACCTTTTAGGTTGTATACTCAAGTTGAGGTTTCAAATACTGATACTTATAAGCTTGGTATAAAAAAAGTGGTTAGAAATTCTGGAGATTTAGAGGATGCAGAAGTATTGACAATTGAAGGTCCAAAAGGTAGTATTATTAGAAAGTGCGCAATTATTGCTACTAGACATATTCATATAAATTCTAGTGATATAAAAAAATATAATTTAGATGAAACTAAATTATATAAGGTAAAGATTGATACTGAAAAAGGCGCTATATTAGATAATGTTTATTTAAAAGCAAGTTCAGATGCTGTTTTAGAACTTCATTTGGATACTGATGATGCAAATGGATGTTTATTGAATGGAAAAGATGAAGTAGAGTTAATTTTATAATTCTATTTCTTTTTTTTATAGTTTTCTAGTTTATATAGTGTATTATCATCTAGATTCATATATTCTTCGTAACTTATGTTTAAATCATATAGTTCTTCTTCTTTTAAAAATCCAATATTGCTTAAGATATAGTTAGAGTATTCTTCATAGTATTTTTCATTCATTAAGATCATCTCCATAATTTATATAGTTATTTATTTTGGGTTCTGTACCGTTTATGTAGTACATAATTTTTTTCTTTTTACTTGTAGAATTTGCTATTTGTCCGTCTATTGGGTTTACTAGTACGGCAGAAACATCGTTTGGAATATCATACCAGGTACTTTCTTTATCTTTTAAATATTCTTCTATTGCTGTAGCCCAAGACATTTTGTTTGAACTAACAATATTATTAGTTATTTTGGAATTGTCGTCATATCCTGCCCAGGTTGCTAGTACTATTTCTGGTGTATATCCTATTACCCATGCATCAGTATCTGTGCTTCCACTTTTTATTGCATATTTGTTTGTTAATTTTGAGATAATTGACATACAAGTAGGGTTTGCATAGTCGATTAAATTGCTATCATAGGTTCCTGTTAAAAGTTCATTAATTATAAAGGCGTATGATGAATCTAATATTATTTCCCCTTTTTCATAATCATAGGAGTATAAAGTATTTCCGTTGATGTCTTCGACTTTATTGATGAAATGGGGTGTAACTTTGGTGCCTAGATTTGCAAGGGATGCATATGCAGCGGTTAATTCTAATATATTCGTTTCGTAAGTACCTAGAGGTAAACTTGGTACTGCTTCAAGTTCTGAAGTAATTCCAACTTTTCTTAAGATATTTACTAGTTCTTCTTCGCCTAGAAAGAGGTGTGTTTTTACTGCATAGATGTTGTCTGAATAGGCAATAGCAAGTGCAAGTGATATTTCTTTGTTTCCATAAACTCCTCCTGAATTTTTGGGTGAATAGTTTTTGTCTCCAGAGAAATGAAATGTTGTTTCCTGGCTTAGAAATGTTGTAGATGATGTAAAACCAGATTCTAAAGCTTTATAATAAAGGAATGGTTTTATTGTTGATCCTGGTTGTCTTAAGGAATTTAATGCTCTGTTGTACTCTGATGTGTTGTAATTAGTTCCTCCGATAAGTCCAATTATTTCTCCAGTTTTGGAGTTCATCATTACTTTAGCGGTTTGCACTTCTTCATTTATTTGATTATCTTTTATTGAGTTTTCAAGAGATGTTTGAGCATTTATATCTAATGATGTATAAATTTTAAGACCTCCAGTTTCTAGATAACTTTTTGGAATTGTTTCAATTTTATTTAATTCTTCCATAACAGCATCTTGATAATACATTAATGAAGTAAGATTTAGATTATCTTTTATACCATAAAATGTAAGTTCTTCATTTATTGCGTTTTCCATTTCTTCTTTGCTTATATATTTGTTATTATACATTCTTTCTAGTACTATTTTTTGTCTTTTTTTGGCGACTTCATAATTATTAATTGGAGAATAATTACTTGGAGAGTTGGGGATTCCTGCTAGGATGGAAGCTTCTGCTAAAGTTAAGTCTTTTACGTCTTTGTTAAAATAAAATTTTGAGGCATTTGAAATTCCATATATACCGTGTCCATAGTTTATGGTGTTTAAATATCCTTCTAGTATTTCATCTTTACTATAATGAGTTTCTAATTCAAAAGTGAGCCACATTTCTTTCCATTTTCTTTTCCATGTTTTATCAAAATCGAGAAATAGATTTCTTGCATATTGTTGTGTTATTGTTGATGCTCCTTGAACTATTTCTCCGGCTTTTATGTTTTCAAAAATAGCTTTTATTATTCTAAAATAGTCAAAACCAGTATGCTTGTAAAAATTTTTATCTTCGACTGATATAGTTGCATTGATTGCTAAAGTGCTAATATCCTCTAGTGATGACCATTCTTTGTTTTCATTACCACAAAAGATTAGGTTATTATCTTTATCATATAAGTAAAATACATTAGCACTTTTTATATCTATTTTTGGAGTTATAATTGAATATAGATATCCTATTAAGTTAATAATAATAAATATTCCTATTAATATTCCAAATGTAATACTAGTTATTTTTGTAATTTTTTTTAATATTTTTTTAGTTTTCTTTTTCATTTTAACACCTATTTTCATATATTAGTATTTCTTAAAATAGTAAAAATATGTGTATATATTGTTTAATATTTTTTAAGTTTTAATTAGTTATATGTAAATGAATTAAAATTTTATGTTTTTTGTATCTTAAATTAGTAAAAAATGTTATAATGATATTACAAGGGAGAGTGTTGTCATTTGGAAATAATAAGTATGAAAAATGTTTTTAAAACATATTCCAATGGAGTAGGTGCAATATATGACCTTAGTTTATCTATAAAAAAAGGCGAATTTGTCTTTATTATTGGAGGATCAGGATCTGGTAAAAGTACTTTAATAAAGATGTTATATAGGGAAGAAAAACCAACTCGTGGTGAAATTATATTAGGCGGGGTTAATGTTGCTAAACTTCGTAATTCAAAAGTTTATAAATTAAGAAGAAAAATAGGAGTTGTTTTTCAGGATTATAAGTTATTACCAAAACTTACTGTTTATGAAAATGTTGCTTTTGCTTTAGAGGTAACTGGGACAGATAATAAAGAAATAAGAAAAAGAGTAGTTGAAGTTTTGGAAATGGTTGGTTTAAAACATAAGTTAAAAGAATATCCTGATAATTTATCAGGTGGAGAACAACAAAGGGTTGCTATAGCACGTGCTATTGTAAATAAACCTTCTATTTTGATATGTGATGAACCTACTGGTAATTTGGATCCTAAAATAAGTATGGAAATTATGGATATTTTAAATTCTATTAATAAGGAACTTGGTACTACAATATTAATGGTTACTCATGATATTGATATTGTAAGTAGTATGAAAAAAAGAGTACTTGTTTTAAAAGAAGGAAGGCTTGATGCTGATTATGAAGAAGGGAGGTTTAAAGGATAGTTATGTTTAGAACTTTTTTTAGAAGTGTAAGAGATGCTTTTAAGAGTGTTGGAAGAAATTTTAGTTTATCACTTGCTTCAATATCTTGTATTACTATAACTCTTGTTATAATTGCTGTTTCTCTTCTTGTGTCTTTTAATGTTAGAAATTTTACTAAAGAAATTGAGTCTGATGTTACTATTGTTGTTTTTTTGGAATCTGATATTACTGTAGAAAATAAAGATGCATTTGAGAGCAAATTAAAATCTTTAGATAATGTAGAAACATATACATATAAGTCTAAAAGTGAAGTAACTGAAGATATGAAAGATGAAAATGAAACTTTTGCAGATATTTTATCTGATTGGGATGATACTGAAAATCCATTAAAAGATACTTATACTATTAAGGTAATGGATGTTAATAAGATAAGTAAAACTGCGAAAGAAATTAAAAATATTGATGGAGTTAGTACTGTTCAATATGGAGAAGGATTAGTTGAGAAGTTAGTTGGTGCTTTTTCTGCGATAGAGAAAATTACTTTTGTTGCTGCACTTGCATTAATAATTGTTACTATTTTCTTAATTATTAATACTATTAAACTTACTATTTTTTCAAGAAAAAGAGAGATATCTATTATGAGACTTGTTGGTGCAAGCAATTATAGAATTAGACTTCCTTTTGTAATAGAAGGTATTATTTTAGGACTTATTGGTTCTGTTATTCCAATTCTTATTACTATATATGGTTATTCATTCTTGTTTGATAAATTTGGTGGTAAAGTGGTATCTCCAATTATTAAGTTAGTTGATCCTATGCCTTTTGTTTTCTATATATCAATTGTTATTGCAGTAGTTGGTGCAATTGTTGGTATGATAGGTAGTAGCAGAGCTGTAAGGAGGTATATTAAGATATGATGAAGAAGTTGTTGTCTGTTTTGCTTTTAATATCTTTTTCATTTACTTTTATTCCTTATGGAGTAAGTGCTAAAACTATTAAAGATTATAGAAATGAACTTGCAGAGTTAAAGAAAGAAAAAGAAGAGGCTGAAAAAAATAAAGAAGAGATAGAAAAAAAGATAGAGGAAGTAAATAAAGAAGTAGATAAGATTGCTGCGGATATTGAAACTAAAACTAAAGAGAAAAAAGAAACTGAAGAAGAAATAGAAGAATTAGAAGAAGAAATAGAAAAAAAGAATGAACAGATTAAGGAATTAGTTAGTTTTTATCAAATATCTAATAGTGAAAACTTTTATTTAAAATATATTTTTGGTGCAGATAGTTTTACTGATTTTATATATCGTTTTTCAGTTGTTGAACAGTTAACTGAAAGAAGCGATGAATTAGTAGATGAAATGAATGATTTAGTTAGTGAAAATGAAGAAAAAGTTAAAAAATTAGATAAAGAAAAAGAAGAATTAAAAGAGTTAAATGCTAAGGCTCGTGAGAAACTTAGTACTTATGCTAATGAGGAGAGTAAGTATAATGAAACTTCAATGGATATGGATACTCAAATAAGAAAAGTTGAGGAAAAAATTCAATATTATTTGGATCAAGGTTGTTCTGAAAATGAAAATTTAAGTTCTTGTATGACTTCAATACCATATGATTATGGATTTGATAGACCTGTAAAATCTGGGTATATTAATGATGAATTTGGTATGAGGCTACATCCGGTATATAAGACTTGGAAAAACCATAATGGTATAGATATTGGTGGAAATAAAGAGGGAACACCGGTGTATGCTGCAGCAGCAGGCAAGGTTGTTGATGTTACTCATAAGTATTATTGTGGTGGTAATATAGTTACAATCAATCATATTATTGATGGTAAAAATTATACTACTAGATATTGGCATTTACTTAAAACTACTGTATCAGAAGGTGATATAGTGGAAAAAGGTGATCAAATTGGTCAAGTTGGTGGGGGTTCTACTTCATATCTAAATGGTGGATACGATCAATGTACAACAGGAACACATCTTCACTTTGAAATGGCTAATGGACATTTTTATGGAACTGGAAATGGTAGTTATTCTAGTTGGAGTACTTATTTAACTAAAGTATTTGACCCTAGGGAAATGGTATATTTTCCAGCATATGGAGTTAGATGGTAAAACAGGTATTATACAATCTCGTTTTTTAGGTGAATATTATATTTATTAGTTATATTTTTAAATATAATATATTGAGGAGATTGATAATATGTATGGATATTATAATAATCAAGGTGAAAATTACTGGATATGGCTTATTGTTTTAATTGTTATATTTTTCTTTTTCTTTGGTGGTAACAGAAGTAAAGGAAGTTGTAACTAATATTTGTTAAAGATACTTTTTGTATCTTTTTTGTTTGATTTATTATTTATTAATTTAATATATATTTTCTAGAAAATATTCTTTCATCACTAGAATATTTAATATAATAACCATTATCTTCTTTACATATAATTAATCTGATTGTTTTATTTTGATTAATAGTTTTTATATTTTTATCTATATAATTCATATATATTTGTATTTGTCCTATATGCTCTTTCTTTAGTTCTGTAGCTTTAAGTTCTATAACAATATAACAATTAAATTTAATATTATAAAGTAATAAATCTATATAATTATAAGTATTATCTATTTTTATTTTATACTCGCTTTTAATAAAACAAAAACCTTCTCCTAATTCTAATAAAAAGTTTTTTATATATTCTAGTATTAATGTTTGTAATAATTTTTCACTAATTTTTTCTTTATTAATATTATTTTTATTTTTAATAATAATGGGATTTTTAATAAAATCACTTACTATTGTTTCTTCTTTATTAATTAATTTTAATTTAGTATTATTATCTAGTCTTTGATATTCTTTGTTTTTTATTTTTTCTCTTAATTGTCTTACACTTAAATTATAAGTTTCTGTTTGTTTTATATAATAATTCACAATAATGAGACCAAGTTAATCGTTGCGACAGTGTCGCAAATTTTTTAAATATCAAGTAAAGCTTTCGCATTCTTGATAATGCTGTAAATGTATATCCTTTTCCTAATTCATTTGTTAACTTAATTGAATATTCTTTAATTAATTTATTTCCATATTTTGCTCTATTCTCACCGCCTTGTGCTTCAATAATTGGTCTTCCTACATTATAATAAGTATATAAATCATTTTTATTTTTTGAATAGTCTTTTACTTTTTTATATGTTTCATTATTTATTAATTCTTCCTTTATCTCATTATAGTAATTCATGTTTTGTTTTTTCCTTTCTAATTAAATATTATTTTTAATTTTTATATTTTAAATATTGTTTTAATTTTTTACTTCCTACTATATTATTATAGGAAAATAAGTGTTTCACCTGGTTTTTTTGTAATTTTTTTTATTTATTATTTTTTTGTTTTGTAGTATAATACCAATAGAAAGAGAGATAGATTATGGATAAGATAATAATTAAAGGAGCACGTGAAAATAATTTAAAGAATATATCACTTGAACTTCCTAAAAATAAATTAATTGTAATGACTGGGGTATCTGGTAGTGGTAAGTCTTCACTTGCTTTTGATACTATATATAAAGAAGGTGAAAGACGTTATTTAGAAAGTTTATCTAGTTATGCTAGACAGTTTTTAGGTGGTAGTGAAAAGCCTGATGTTGATATGATTGAAGGTCTTTCTCCAGCGATTGCAATTGATCAGAAAACTACTAGTAAGAATCCGCGTAGTACTGTTGGTACTGTTACTGAAATATATGATCATTTAAGATTATTATATGCTAGAGTTGGAACACCTTTTTGTCCTATTCATAAAGTACCTATTACTAGTCAAAGTATTGAAGAAATGACTAATAAGGTTATGACTTTAGAAGAAGGTACTAAGATAATGGTTTTATCTCCAGTGGTGGAAGGTTCTAAAGGTACTTTTAAAGATATGTTTCTTGATCTTAGAAAAAGTGGGTATGTAAGGGTAATTGTTGATGATGAAAATTATGATTTATCTTCTGATATAGAGTTAGAGAAAAATAAAAAACATTTTATAAGTGTTGTTGTAGATAGAATAGTAATTAAAGAGGGAGTCCGTTCTCGTTTATTTGAAGCAATTGAAAATGCTAGTAAGTTATCTTCCGGAAAGGTTGTTGTTGATATAATCGGAGGAGAAAAGTTAGTTTTTTCTGAAAAGTTTGCTTGTCCTCATTGTTCTTTTTCATTATCTGAACTTGAACCTAGAACATTTAGTTTTAATGCTCCATATGGGGCTTGTCCTGATTGTAAGGGATTGGGTGTAAAACTTGTTATAGATCCAGATCTTATAATTCCAGATAAGGATAAGTCTTTAGTAGATGGTGCGATTGTTACTTTTGGTGATGATACTGATAATGTTTTCTTTAAAAAGTTTGAGTGTTTTTGTAAACATTATAATATAGATATTAACATTCCTGTTAAAAACTTAAGTAAAGATGAAATGAATAAGATATTATATGGTACATCTGATATAATTCATTTTAATTATGTTAGTAAAAGTGGTAATGTTACTAATAATTTTGGTACTTATGAAGGGGTTATTAATAATTTAGAAAGAAGATATATAGAAACTTCTAGTGAATGGATAAGAGAATGGCTTGAAAAGTATATGATTGAACTTACTTGTCCAACTTGTAAAGGGGCAAGACTTAATGATGAAGTTTTATCTGTTTTAATTGATGGTAAAAATATATATGAAGCTACTCTTTTATCTATTAAAGATTTGTATACTTTTTTATCTAATTTAAAACTTAGTGCTGAAAAGATGCAGATAGCGGATTTACTTATTAAGGAAATTAAAGATCGTTTGTCATTTTTAATAGATGTAGGACTTGATTATTTAACTCTTGCTAGAAGTTCTTCAACTTTATCAGGAGGAGAGTCTCAAAGAATTAGACTTGCTACTCAAGTTGGTACTAGACTTACTGGAGTTATGTATGTTTTGGATGAACCTAGTATTGGACTTCATCAGAGGGATAATGATAGGTTAATTGATACAATGCTTAGTATGCGTGATTTGGGTAATACTTTAATAGTGGTTGAACATGATTTGGATACAATGATGAAGGCTGATTATTTAGTTGATATTGGTCCTTTAGCTGGAGATAAAGGTGGTTATTTAGTGTCAAGTGGTACTCCTTTAGAGGTATCAAATGACGAAAATAGTATTACTGGTAGATATTTAAGTGGGAAAGAATGTATTGAAATCCCTAAATATAGAAGAAAAGGTACTGGTAAATATATTGAAATAAAGGGGGCCAAAGAAAATAATTTAAAAAATATTAATGTAAAGTTTCCACTTGGTACTTTTACTTGTGTAACTGGTGTATCTGGTTCTGGAAAAAGTACTCTTGTTAATCAGATTTTATATCCTAAAGTTGCAAGTTTCTTATATAATAGTAAATTAAAACCTGGTAAGCATAAGGAGATAAAAGGACTTGAAAATATAGATAAGGTAGTTGATATAACACAGTCTCCGATTGGTAGAACTCCTAGAAGTAATCCTGCGACTTATGTTGGTGTATTCGATGATATTAGAGAACTTTTTGCTAATATGAAAGAATCTAAAATGTTAGGTTATGATAAGAGTCGTTTTTCATTTAATGTAAAAGGTGGTAGATGTGAGGCTTGTCATGGTGATGGAGTTAAAAAAATTGAAATGCATTTTTTACCTGACGTTTATGTTCCTTGTGAAGTATGTAATGGTGCAAAATATAATACAGAAAGTTTAAAAGTTAAATTTAAGGGTAAATCAATCGCTGATGTTTTGGATATGAGAGTTAGTGAGGCAATAGAGTTTTTTAGTAATGTACCTAAAATAAAGAGAAAACTTGAGGTTTTGGACAGTGTAGGACTTGGTTATATTAAACTTGGACAGAGTGCTCCGACATTATCAGGTGGTGAGGCATCGCGTGTTAAACTTGCTAAAGAATTACAGAAAAAACCTACTGGAAAGACACTATTTATTATGGATGAACCTACGACTGGTCTTCATATTCATGATATAAAGAAACTTCTTGCAATTATAGAGAAAATAGTAGATAATAAAGATACAGTAATAGTTATTGAACATAATTTAGATATGATAAAAGTTGCAGATTATATTGTTGATTTAGGTCCTGAAGGAGGAGATAGAGGTGGTACCGTTGTTGCATCTGGTACTCCAGAAGATATTTCTAAAGTAAAAGAGTCATATACTGGACAATATTTAAGTAAAATGTTAGGAGGTAATAAATGAATCCTGTTTTGTTAGATTTAGGTATTATTAAAATATATTGGTATTCTGTTACAATGTTTTTAGCAATGTTTGTGGGAGTGTTCCTTTTTTATAAAAGTGCTAGAAAAAGTGGATTATCTGATGATTTTATTGTAAATTTATTATTTTATGGTATTATATTTGGACTTATTGGAGCGAGAATTTATTATGTAATTTTTAATCTTGATTACTATTTAAGTAATCCAATAGAAATAATTGAAGTTTGGAATGGTGGTCTTGCTATTCACGGAGGACTTATCGGAGGATTTTTATGGTTTTTATATTATTCAAGAAAGCATAATGTTTCTTTACTTAAGTTACTTGATATGGCAAGTATTTCTGTTATAATTGGTCAAGTTATTGGTAGATGGGGTAATTTCTTTAATCAGGAAGCACATGGTGGTGTAGTTTTAAGAGAGGTTTTAGAAAAAAGAGGAATACCTAATTTTATAATAAATGGTATGTATATTGATGGACTTTATTATGAACCTACATTTTTATATGAGAGTTTATGGAATTTTATAGGGTTTATTATTCTTGTGGTTTTAAAAAAGAAGTGTAAATTAAAAGATGGAATGCTTGCTGGTATTTATTTTGTTTGGTATTCATTTATTAGATTTTTTATTGAGGGAATGCGTACTGATAGTTTAATGCTTGGTTCTATTAGAGTTGCGAGAGTTATATCTTTATTACTTTTTGGTTTAGGTTTATTTTTAATATTTTATAAAAGAAAAGATACTAGAGTAAATAGATATAAGGAAAAGAATATAGGAGGTTAGTATGGTAGATTATGATGTTATAGTAGTAGGATTAGGTCCTGCGGGAATGTCTTCGCTTATTTATTTACAAAGAAGTAATTTAAAGTGTGCAGTTATTGAAAAGGGGATTCCTGGTGGACTTTTAAATAAGTCTTCAGTTATAGAAAATTATCCTGGGTTTACTAAAATAAGTGGTCCAGAACTTATGGAAAGATTTTATGAAAGTGTAAAGGATGTTCCTTTTATTAATGAGGAAGTAATTGATATAGATTTTGATGATGATATAAAAATAGTGAAAACAACTGAAAATGAATATAGGTGTAAAGCTGTTATTCTTGCTATTGGAAGACGTCCTAAATCAATAGAAAGTGCTAGATCTTTAGTAGGAAAGGGTGTTAGTTTTTGTTCTTTATGTGATGGATATTTATATAAAAATGAAGATGTTGCAATCGTAGGATCTGGTAATAGTGCTATAGAAGAGGCTCTCTTTTTAGCGGATATTTGTAAGAAAGTTTATATTTTGTGTAGAAGAGATAAGTTAGGTTCTGATCATTCTTTAATAGAAAGGGTTAAGTCTTATGATAATATAGAAGTTATATATAACTGTAATATAGAGAAATTTAATTCATTTAATAATGTACTTGATAGTATTGATGTTTCTACTTTGGACGAGGTTTTGAATTTAAAAGTTAAGGCTTGTTTTATATTTATTGGGTATGAACCTTGTAGTAATTTTCTAAAAAAACTTGATATTTTAGATGATTTGGGTTATATTAATGTTGATGCAAGTTTTAGGACTAGTATTAAAGGTATATATGCTTGCGGAGATATTGTAAGAAAAGATGCTTATCAGATTGTAATAGCGTGTAGTGATGGGGTGCGTGCTGCGATATCTTGTATTAAGGATTTAGGAAAGTAGAGTGTGATAATATGAGGCTTGATAATTCCGGATGGGGTTTTATGGTTTTTCTGTTTTTTCTTTTTATAATATTTGTAGTACTTGTTTTAGTAGCGGGTAGAATTGCTTCAATATAAAAGAAAATAATATATAATAAAGACTGTGAAGAAGAGGAGTAGGTTATATAAATTTTATAGAGAGTTAGTGTTTGGTGTAAACTAATATATTTTGTAACTGAAGGTAGCTTTGGAGTTTTGTATCCTATTTTAGTAGGATATGATGTTAGTCGCATTAAGACTTTTGAGTAAAAAAATAAGGTGGTACCACGGTTTTTCGTCCTTTGGCACGACCTTTTTTGTTTGGAGGATATATGTTAGAGATGACTTTTGATTATTATGTGCATGGTTTTGATATGAGTAATCCTAATATTTCTTATAAGTATTATCATAGTTTAAGGGTTATGAATATTTGTGAGAGACTTGGTAAGAGTTTAAATTCATCTAGTTACGATGTAGAACTTGCTAAAATAATTGGTCTTTATCACGATATAGGTAGATTTAGTCAATGGGAGAGGTGTAATAGTTTTGATGATAAGACTTTTGATCATGGTGATTATGGTGCATTTCTTGCTAGAGATAGTTCTATATTTAAATTTAGTGATTATTCTAAAGATGAAGATGTAATATGGAAAGCAATTGAGAATCATAATAAACTTTTAATTAGTGATAATCTTAATGAAAGGGAGTTATTTTTTGCAAAGTTAATTAGAGATGCTGATAAACTTGATATTATATATTCTTTAGGTAATAGTGATTTAAAGACAATAGAGTTATGTGATGAAAAAGTAAGTAGTGAGGTAGATGATTTTTATTTTTCTAATAAGAGTGTACCAAAAGATGTTAGAAAAAATTATAATGATAGAATAGTACTTGTGTTTTCTTTTATATATGATATTAATTTTGTAGAGAGTTTAGAATATATAAAAGAAAATGGTTTGTTTGATAAGTTATATGATAGATTAGATAGTGATATTTTTTATAAGTATTATGAACATTTATGTAAATATATTGATGAAAGGATTGATTTAGATGTTAAAAAATAAATATGATTTTAAGGAAGTAGAGTCTAATAAGTATGATATGTGGCTTGATTTAGATCTTTTTAAAGCAGGAGATAATAGTAAGAAACCTTTTACTATAGTTATACCACCACCAAATGTAACTGGTAAACTTCATTTGGGACACGCTTGGGATACTACTTTACAAGATATTTTAATTAGATATAAGAAGATGCAAGGTTATGATGCTTTGTGGGTTCCTGGGATGGATCATGCAGGTATTGCAACACAGGCTAAAATTGATAAGAGATTAAAGGAAGAAGGATATGAACCTCGTAAGATGGATAGAGAAGAGTGGTTAAAACACGCTTGGTCTTGGAAGGATGAGTATGCAGAAACAATTCATGAACAATGGAAAAAACTTTGTTTGTCTCTTGATTATTCTAGGGAAAGGTTTACTCTTGATGAGGGGCTTAGTTTTGCAGTTAGAAAGGTTTTTGTAGATTTATATAATAAAGGTTTGATTTATCGTGG
This sequence comes from uncultured Mycoplasma sp., assembly GCA_964430375.1. Taxonomy (GTDB): domain Bacteria; phylum Bacillota_I; class Bacilli_A; order RF39; family UBA660; genus HGM10836. The sequence continues at coordinate 13,845 of CAYSEZ010000008.1, forward strand.
GTTTAGGATTATTAACTGGGATCCAGAAGCGATGACTGCTTTAAGTAATGAAGAGGTTATTTATAAGGATGTAGAGGGTGCTTTTTATCATATTAAGTATATGCTAGAAGATGGAAGTGGTTATTTAGAGGTTGCTACTACTAGGCCTGAAACTTTATTTGGAGATACTGCCGTTGCGGTTAATCCAGATGATGAGCGTTATAAGCATTTGATTGGTAAAAATGTAGTTCTTCCGATTGTTAATAAGTTAATTCCTATTATTGGAGATTCTCATGCTGATCCAGAATTTGGAACAGGCTCAGTTAAAATTACTCCTGCTCACGATCCTAATGATTATGAGGTTGGATTAAGACATAATTTGAAGCAGATTGTATGTATTAGAGAAGATGCTACAATGAATGAGAATGCAATAGGTTATGAGGGACTTACTCGTGAGGAATGTAGGGAAAAACTTGTTTCTGACTTGGATAGTCTTGGTTTGTTACTTGAGGTAGAAAAAATTACTCATAGTGTAGGACACTCTGAAAGAACTGGTGTTATGGTTGAACCTTATTTATCTAGACAATGGTTTGTTAAGATGAGACCTCTAGCAGATGCAGTGTTATTGAATCAAAAAGATAAGAATAAAAAAGTTAATTTTGTTCCTGCTAGGTTTGAAAAAATTATGAATCACTGGATGGAAATTACTTATGATTGGTGTATTTCTCGTCAACTTTGGTGGGGTCATCAAATTCCTGCTTGGTACAGGGGTGATGAGGTATATGTAGGAATGGATGCTCCGGAAGGAGAAGGATGGGTACAAGATAGTGATGTATTAGATACTTGGTTTAGTAGTGCTTTATGGCCATTTTCTACTTTAGGTTTTCCTAATAAAACTAGTGATTTAGATAGGTATTTTCCAAATGATGTACTTGTTACTGGATATGATATTATTCCTTTTTGGGTTAATAGAATGACTTTTCAATCTTTAGAGTTTATGGGTAAAAGACCTTTTAAAGATTGTTTAATTCACGGACTTATTCGTGATAAGGAAGGTAGAAAAATGAGTAAGTCTCTTGGTAACGGTATTGATCCTATGGATGTTATTGATAAGTATGGAGTTGATTCTTTAAGGTATTTTTTATCTACTAGTAGTGCTCCTGGTATGGATCTTAGGTATGATGAGGAGAAGGTTAGTTCTACTTGGAATTTTATTAATAAGTTATGGAATGCTTCTAGGTTTGTTTTAATGAATACAGAGGATGTTTCTTGTTATGATTTTGATATAAATGAGCTTGATTTAACTGATAAGTGGATAATTAGTAAACTTAATAAAACTATTAAGGAAGTAACACGAAATATGGATAAGTATGAGTTTAATAATGTAGGTAGTTCTATATATGAGTTTGTTTGGACTATGTTTTGTGATAATTATATAGAATTTAGTAAGTCTAAGCTTGATAAGAATGTTACAAAAAGGGTACTTTGTTATGTGCTTTGTAATATTGTTAAGTTACTTCATCCATTTATGCCTTGTGTTACAGAGGAAATTTATCAAAATATGAATGGGTCATTGGATAGTATTTTGCTAGATTGTTATCCATTATATAAAGAGGAATTTGTATTTGATAAGGAAGAAGAGTTAGTAGATTATTTTATTAAGGATGTTACTAATATTAGAAATTTAAAGGTAAGTAATGGTATAGGTAAGGATGCATTAGTTATGATAAGTTCTAATGATGAGTTATTTTCTTTGTTTAAGAAGTTACTTAAGATAAGTGAGGATGTAATAATAGGTGATGAATCTTTAGGAGAGGGTTATAGTAAGTATAGTTATAAGAGTTCTTTAATTGAAATTAGTTATTATGCAACGAAGAGTAAAGAGGATAATTCTTTGGTACTTTTAGAGATAGAGAAGTTGAAACAATCTATAGAAAGAAGAGAAAAGTTGTTATCTAATGATAATTATGTTAATAAGGCTCCTTCTAATATAGTGGATATGGATAGACAGAAGTTAAAAGAGGAGAAGGAAAGACTTGAGTATTTAAAGGGAACTATAGAGTAGGTTTGTTTAAAAGATTTAAGGAAACTTAAGTCTTTTTTTGTGACATTTATAGAGATATTTTGTATAATTATTTTGTGAGGTGTAAGAATGAATTTAAAAAAATGTTTAGAAAGGTTAAATGAAAAAGAATATGAAAAAGTTAGAAAGTTATATTCAGATGATAAGTTATCTATAGATGATTTAGTAAGACAAATGTGTATTGGTTTTACTTCAAATGGAATATTTTTTACTGATGAAGAGCTTAATGTTTTACGTTTATTAAGTGAAAAAAAAGAAGTTAAAAAAGTATCAAAATATTTATTAAAGTATGGTTATGTATATAAAATAGATGATAAATATATATTACCAGATGATTTTGGATTTTGTGTAAATTCTTTTTTTCAAGATAACTCTGTAAGAGAAAGAAAGGCTTTGGTTTTATCTTTTTATATGAGTTCAAATGGTGGTTTGAAACTTGATAATTTAATTGAATTAATGGGTAAAAGTGGTGTTAAAATTACTAAAAATGAAGCATTAGATATAGCAAGAGAAAATGATTATATGGTAGATAATGATATGATTTATTTAAATGAGTTAGTATCTCGTCATTTTGGTGAAGTTCTTTTTTGTGATAATCCGGATATTCCTAAGGAACATAAGGTTTTTGATTTAAAAGAAATGTTTGATATTATATATTTAAAGGAAGATTTTTTTCCTAATAAACTTTTTGGGCTGTTAAATGATAAGATATCTAATACTGATAAAGCTGGGTTTTTTACTGATTTTGTTAGTGTATTTTCTTTTGCAGAATTTTTCTCTGAAGAGACTTTTGATATTTTATTAAAGAAATTTAATATGAAATTAGATAATAAGGATAAAGAAGAAATTTTAGAATTTATTTGGGAAGTTACATATATTTTACCTTGTTGGTTACTTAAAGGTTATTCTTTTTCTGAAATACAAGATGGCTCTAAAAAATGTATAGATGCGATTAAAAAGATGGTAAAAGAAGATGAAAAGAATGATTTTAAGTCTAATTTATATAATTCTGTTTTTGCGTATGTAACAATTAATGGGTTAATTGAAGTAGATAAGTTGATTGATATTTTTAAGGAACATCATAATATTGTTTTGGAAAAAGAGTTGTTACTTGAACTTATTAAATTGGAAGATTATATTAAAGAGAAGGATGGTTATTTATATATAATAGATGATGATAAAGATATGTTTAATTATTTAATAAATGAAAAGAAAAAAGTTTCTTCTTATAAGATAATTGATGATTTTAGAGAAATTTTAAATGAATTTAATGGAAATTGTGATAAATTTGATAAACTTTTATTAAGTTATGGAATAAAAGGTGAAGCATGTGATGTAACAAGGACTTTTCTTTTATATGATAATTTAAGTAAATTTTCATTAGTGGGAATACTTTCTTCTTATAATATTAATTTGGATTCAAAAAAGTTTTCTAAATTATTTAATGATATAAAAGTTTTGAGGAGAAATTTTAGGTTATGGAGTTTAAATGGATATAAAGAATCTGAAATAAATGTAAATGTTAATAAAAAAGTTAAAATAGGTAGAAATGAAAAGTGTCCTTGTGGATCTGGAAAAAAATATAAGGTGTGCTGCGGGAGATAGTTTTAATATATAGTTTATAAAATAATATGAAGTTTTTTAAGTATGATAAAATCAGTTTATATATATTTGTAATATTGGTTTTGGAATGTTTAAAAAAATTTTTTTGAAAGTAAAGTATATAATGTTTGATTTATTAATAATTTAGTGTTAATATATGACGCAGGTGATTTATATGAGTTTATTATATCTTAATGAAGAAGAAGCTACTGTATTAGAAGAGATAACTAGATGTACTTATTCGGTAGCAGATGAATATAATAAGTTAATGGATATGGAAGTAAATGGTAAAAGTATAGATGGTTTTAATTTATATAGTTTAAAGAAAGCTTTGGATGAGGAAAGTAAGGCTTATCTAGTATTTAAAGATAATTCTAGTTTATTGTTTTCTATTTTAAGTAAGTTAGAAGATGTTAATAATTATATGGAAAATACTGATACTTCTCTTACCTCTTCATCTTGTATTATTGATAGAATAGTTAGTGTTTTAAAAATTATAAGTTATTATTATACAAACTCTAATATTGAAAAACGTTCTAATTTTTTAGCAGAACTTACTTTTTTAAAAATTATGTCTATTTATTCTAAAATATATGATGATATAAAAAGTGATATTAAGTTAAGTGATAGGAAGAGTTTTTTATTAAAAAAGTATGATAATTTATTTACTATGACTATTTGTGAATCTTATGTAGTTAATAATAATTTTGATTTTAAAAGTGCTTTAGAGGAAATTAATAAGATTTATGGAAGTTACTGTGATTCTTGTTTTAATTATTTTTATGAAATTTATAAAGCTACTATAGATGACTTGTTTATAAATATAACAGATGAAAACTATGAGGATTTAAGTTTTAAAGGAGAGTTGTTATCTCATTATGTATATTTAAGAAGTATATTAGTTTTTATGGATGATAAAGATATTGTTAATGCTCGTAATTATTTTGATTTAGTATTTAATAGTTCTTCATATATAGGTAATCATAAGTTTGATAAGAATAAGAAACATATTAAGTTAATTGAGAAAGCATTTGATGAAGTTTCTAGTGATAAAGTAAGATATAGGGATAAAAAGTAGATAAAGAATTTAAATATTAATTATATTTGTAATTAGTATTAATTTTTTCTTTAATTTGCGTAAAGATTGCGTTAAAATATTAAACTTTTTGTTGTTTTTTTAGGTATTTTGTGGTAGTATAAATGTTAATTTATGAAAGGGGAGATATTATGGATAAGAAATATCTTAAAGAGTATAGAGAAAAAATTTCTTCTTTAAGTGAGGAAGAAAAAAATGAAAGAGATTTATATTTAAAGAAACTTGCAAATGGAGAAATATATGGTCCTAGTACTAATGTTCCTAGTATTGATAAGCCTTGGCTTAAGTATTATAGAGATGAATATATTACTGGTAATTTACCTAAAGTTAGTATGTATGATTATTTAGTATCTAATAACTTAAATAATTTATCTAGTACTGCTCTTACATATTATAATAATAAAATATCTTATGAAGAGTTAATTAAAAATATTGATGAAGTAGCAAAAGCTTTTGTTAATATAGGTGTTAAAAGTGGGGATATAGTAACTATTGCAATGCCTTTTACTCCAGAGACTGTTTATTGTATTTATGCTTTAAATAAGATTGGAGCAATTGCTAATATGGTTGATCCTCGTGTACCTAGTTCTAAATTAAATAATTATATTACTGGTGCAGCATCAAAGTATATGGTTACAATTGATAAGATTTATCCTAAAGTAAATGAAATATTAGATGATTCTAATTTAGAAAAGGTAGTATTTGTTAGTGCTTATGATTCTTTAAAGTTTCCTATGAATACTGTAGCAAAACTTTTTAAGGAAGATTATAAGAATGCAAAGAGTAATTTATCTTATAGTGATTTATATACTGATTGGAATACTTTTATGAGTGGTGCTTCTAATATTAGTTATTCTGTAGAAGATGAATATTATGTAAATAAACCTGCGATTATTTTATATACTAGTGGTACTAGTGGAGAGCCAAAGGGTGCAATTAGTACTAATGAATCTTTTAATAGTATGACTTATTCACAATTTGATTCTATTATTAATACTAATGTAGGTGATAAGTTTTTACTTATTATGCCACCTTTTATAGCATATGGACTTGGAATTGGGTTACATGGTCAGTTATGTACTGGGCAAAATTTAATTATGGTTCCTACATTTAATATTGATAATGAGGCTTCTATGCTTGGAGAACTTGTTAAAAAGTATAGACCACAGACTGTTATGGGGGTTCCTACTTTTATGGATGATTTAACTAGACACCCTGATATGCAAAAAATGGATTTATCATTTTTAAAGAATGTTATTGTTGGTGGAGATTCTATGATAGTAGAAAGTGAAGAAAGAGTTAATGATTTTTTAAGAAATCATAATTCTAGTGCTAGAATAACTAAAGGATGGGGACTTACTGAAGTAAATAGTTGTGCAACATATACAAGGGATAATGATACTAATTTATTAGGTAGTGCTGGACTTCCTTTGATTAAAAATAATATTAGAATAGTTAAACCTATTGTAGATGAATCAGGTGAAGTTAAGGAACTTAGTAATTTTAATTTAGATGAAGTTGAGGAGTTAGGATATAATAAAACGGGTGAAATATTTGTTTTGGCTCCTACTGTGATATGTGATTATTTGAATAATGAAGAGGCTTCTAGGAAATCATTTTTTTCTACTAATAAAGGGGATAGATGGGTTAGAACTTTGGATTTAGGTAGAATAGATGAAAATGGTAATTTGTTTGTAGATGGTAGAATTAAAAGACTTGTTATTAGACCAGATGGTCATAATGTTTCTCCGTTTGCAATTGAAAATATAATTACTTCTGATTCTAGGGTATTAAGTGCTGCAGTTGTTGGTAGACCTAGTGTTAATAGTAATCATGGCGCTTATCCGGTTGCATATATTGTATTAAAGGATGAATATAAAGATAAAGCGGAAGAAATAATTAGTGAAATAGATAAGAAGATTAAGAGTTTATTACCTCCGAGAGATGTAGCAGAGCATTTTGAAGTAATAGATGAGATGCCTCTTACTGATGTAGGTAAGGTTAATATTAGAGAGTTAGAAAATCGTGAGAAGGTTAGAGTTAGAAAATAATTCTTTCCTTTTTATTATACAAAATTATTCATTAAATTTAATTTATATTTTTAATTATTTTTCGTTTACAAACTGGTTATATTTTGTTACAATTTATTTATAGTAGAGGTGGTTTTAATGACTAATAATTCTTATACAATTATAAGTTTAATTTATAATTTACTTGTTCTTATATGTTTTTTTACTAAAAAAAGGGTTGATACTTTAGAAAATAAGATATATGGTTTATTACTTAAAATTAATTTTTTTAATATTATTTTTGCATTACTTAGTTTTTTAACTATTATTAATGCTTCTGGTATGCCTTTTTTGAATAATTTGATATCTAAGACTTTACTTGTGTTTTTTGCTTTATGGACTTTTGTTTTTACTACTTATATTTATGTTATTTCTTATTCTAAAAAGTATAATAAGAATTTTGATAAGAAGTATAATTTGTTTAAGAAAGTTATGATAGGGTTATTTTTAGTAGTAGTACTTTGTATTTATGCTTTACCTTTATATTATTTTGGTGAAAATGGGGTTGCTTATAGTTATGGACCTAGTGCAAATGTTGTTTATATTTTTACTACTTTACTTATTATTTCTTGGATAATTATGTCTTTTAGTAATTATAAAAATATTCGTAATAAGAAGTATTTACCTGTTCTTATGTTTATTATATTAGTTATAATAGTGGTTATTATTCAAAAGAGTAATCCTGCTTTATTATTAATTACTGCGATGGAGACTTTTATTACTGTTATTATGTATTTTACTATTGAAAATCCTGATTTATATATGATAGATGAGTTATATAGAAATAAAACTATAGTAGAACAAACTTATGAAGATAAAGCTAACTTTTTATTTGAAGTTACTCAAAAGATTAGAGGTCCTTTATTTGAAATACATAATTTATGTGATGAGTTAAAGGGTGAAAAAGATATTAAAATTTTAGAGAAGGGTATTAGTATTATAAATAGTGATGTAAAACAACTTGATTTTATTGTTAATGATGTTTTAGATGTAGATAGTTTGGATACTAGGATGATTAATGTTACTAATAATAAGTATAATTTGAATAATTTATTTAATGAGATTGTATTAAGGGTTAAACCTTGTATACCTAAAAATGTTGATTTTAGGAGTAAAATTAGTAATAGTGTTTTATATTTATATGGGGATAATATTAAGTTAAAACAGATAATACTTTCTTTGTTAATGAACGCTATTAAGAATGTTACTGGTGGTTATGTAGATTTTTCTATTAATACTATTGAAAGATTTGATGCATGTAGATTAGTTGTTTCTATTAAGGTTTCTTCTAGTGAACTTTCTACTAATGAGATAAATGATATTTTATCTTCGACTGGAGAACTTACTAGTGAAGAGATTAAAGATATAGATAATATGGATATGAGTTTAAAGTTATGTCAAAAAGTTATTAAGGTATTTGGTGGTACTTTAATGATAAGAAGTTTAGAGGGTGTTGGTACTGAATTTATGCTTCTTGTAGATCAAAAATTAGATAGTGTTAGTGATGGTTCTAGTATATTAGACAAGTATGAGTATTATGTTAAAAAGTCTAAAACTGTGCTTATTGTGTCACAAAATAAGGAATTAATTAGTTATTTGAAAAAGGAATTTAAGGGTTATGATGTTGTTCCTTCATCTTTAATGAATCCAAAGGATGTAGAAAAGAAGATTAATACTAAAAAGTATGATTATATTGTATTAGATGATAATTTATCTCTTATGAGTGCTTATCATGTGTTTAAGGATTTAAAAGAGATTAAAGGTTTTAATACTCCGGTTATTATTGTTTTAGATAAGGATAAGGCTTCTATTAAGGAACATTATATAAGTGATGGATTTAGTGATTATATAATGTTAGATAATAAGAAAGAAGATATTAGAAAGATTGTAAATAAGTATTAATTTCCTTATTTTATAAGGGAAAAAGATGTCTTACCACAAATTTAGGTTTTTGTCAAATTTGACAAAGGCCTTTTGTTATGGTAGAATATTTAACTGTCACGTGAAAAAAGAGGTGTAGTAAAAAATGTTTTATGATGAAAAAAGCGCGATAGAAGCTTGTGAAGAAAATCCGACGATGATTTTTGATCTTATTAATGAAGGTCACGAAGAACTTGTTGATGAGATTCTCACTAAAAAGATAGTAAGTATTAATGAGACTAATTCTAATGGTGATGATGTTTTAATGTATTTACTAAAAAAAGGTATGAATGAATTAGTATTTAAGTATATGAAAAAGAAAGATTGGAATGTAAATCATCAAAATAATGATGGGGATACATTTGCTCATATATTAGTAACAAAGAAGTATTTAGATGTTATGGATATTATTAAGCAAATACTTAAGAATAATGATTTTATGCCTAATATAAGAAATAAAAAGGGTGAAACAATATTAGATAAGTCAATTAATAATAATTATATTTATACAACAGTTAAAATACTTGAGGATGAAAGATTTAATAATATTGACTTGGTATCATTTAAGAATTTATATGAAAATTATATAAGAAATGATAGTTATGGTAAGTATTCTAAAATGAATAATTTAGAGATTATTATAGATAGTTTATCTTTAAAAGAGTTATTACCTAAATTAGAAAAACTTGTAGATTTTATTAGAGAGAATTTAGATGATATTATGAAGTCTTTTGAAAAGAATCAAACTAAAGTTCTTGATGATTTAATATATGGAGTAATTAATGAAAATGCATAGAAATATGTGTTTTTTTATGATATAATATT